>CAZXAR010000023.1:0-16155 GCA_964638135.1 uncultured Enterobacteriaceae bacterium
GCGGAATTCGTCCCGGCCGCCGAGCTCGCAACGAACCTGATGGGCGATTCGATCGCGACCAACATGTTCATGCTCGGCTACTGCTGGCAAAAGGGCTGGATGCCGGTCGCGCGCGCGTCCCTCGAGCGGGCGATCGAACTGAACGGCGTGGCGGTCGAATTCAACCTCAGGAGCTTCCTGTGGGGTCGGCGTGCCGCGGCCGACTTCGAGCGGGTGCGCCGGCTTGCGACTCCGGCCGAAGTAATTCCGATCGATCAGCACCTGTCGCGCAACCTCGACGAACTCGTGGAACGGCGCGTGAAGCTGCTCACCGCCTATCAGGACGCGGCGTACGCGGCGCGGTACCGGACGCTCGTCGAGCGCGTGCGAAGGATCGAGGGGGAGCGCACCGGCTCATCCAAACTGACCGAGGCGATCGCCCGGTACGCCGCGAAGCTCATGGCCTACAAGGACGAATACGAGGTCGCGCGGCTGCACACCGATCCGGATTTCCTCAACGCCGTCCACGGCCAGTTCGAGGGCGATCACCGGTTGTTCTTCCACCTCGCGCCGCCGCTCCTCGCCCGGCCGGACCCCCGCACGGGCGAGCCGAACAAGATTCGATTCGGCGCGTGGATCCTTTCCGCGATGCGGCTGCTTGCCCGATTGAGGGGTGTTCGCGGCACCGCGTTCGACCCCTTCGGCCGCACGGCGGAACGGCGCACCGAGCGCGCACTGATCCAGGAGTACGAGCAGACGGTCGAGACGCTGCTCGTGGGACTCACGCGCGACAATGTGGCGCTTGCGGTGGAGATCGCCTCGCTTCCCGAAGTCATTCGCGGCTACGGACACATCAAGGCGAAGAGCATCGCCGAGGCGCGCGCCCGGCGAGAAGAACTGCTTGCGCGCTGGCCGGCAGCGGCGCCCGAGCGCGCCGCGCGCGCGGCATGAATGGGGTTGTTCAATGAAAGCGGAGCATCGAAAGACGGCGGTGCTGTGGCCGGTACTGGCGGCGGCGCTGATTGCGGGCGTGCTGAGCGCGCGTGCCGACGAACCGCGTGTGCTCGAACTCGAGAATGGGGAGCGCATTGCGTACGCCGTGAAGGCCCATCCTGCAGGCGCGCACGCGTTCGACCCGAAGGCCGAGCTCGAGCCGGACAGCGCCCTCAACACGGCGAAGCTGATCACGCATTATCTTTCGGAAGGTCGCATCGAGGACGTGTCGCTGCTTTCGAACGCTCCCAAGGCTCGCTTCGAGCGCTTGCGCGGCAGCTTCCGGGGCTGGAGCGAAAGCGACTTCCGTCGCGCCTACGGCCGTTATTTCGCCCCGGAGAACCGGATCGTGGGTGAGGCGGCGATCGGCGCGCACCGCCTGCTGATGTGGTACCTCAAGGACACCGACCACGTGGCCGCGTTCTTTCTCGTGGAAATCGAGGGCAGGTACCTGCTCGACGACATGCCCAACCAGACCCGCACGAGCCTGCGCCGCGTGCTCGAAGCGTATCGTTCCGGCAAGGCCATTGAGCCGCCTCGCTGATCGGCATTACCTCGCGACTCTTTTCGAGCCCGCCTCGGTCGCGATCATCGGAGCAAGCGAGCGCAGCGGATCGGTCGGCGCCGTACTCGCGGAAAACCTGACCGCGGCCTACCGCGGCGCCCTGCATGCGGTCAACCCGAAGCACCGCGGCGTCCACGGGCTGCCCTGCCACCCGACGATCGGCAAGGTTCCGGTGCGCGTCGACCTCGCGGTGGTTGCGACCCCGGCGGCGACGGTTCCCGGGATCATCGAGCAATGCGGGGAAGCGGGCGTTCGCGCGGCGGTCGTGATCACTGCGGGGTTCTCCGAAAGCGGGCCGCAGGGGGCGCGGCTCGAGCGTGCGCTGATGGAAAACGCGCGCCGCCACCGGCTGCGGGTCATCGGCCCGAACTGCCTCGGCATCATGCGGCCGGCGATCGGGCTGAACGCGACGTTTGCCCGCGGCGCGGCGTTGCCCGGCTCGCTCGGCCTCATTTCGCAGTCGGGCGCGGTATGCACTGCATTGCTCGATTGGGCGCGGCCGCACGGCATCGGCTTCTCGAGCGTCGTCTCGCTCGGCGGATCGACCGATGTCGACTTCGGCGAAATCGTCGATTACCTCGTCGATGACCCCAAAACCGAGCACATCCTGCTCTATATCGAAGGGATCCGGGACGCGCGGCGATTCGTCTCCGCATTGCGCGCCGCCGCGAGGGTCAAGCCGGTCATCCTGATGAAGGTCGGCCGGCACCCCGCCGGCTCGCGCGCCGCGGTCTCGCACACCGGCGCGATCGTCGGCTCGGACGACGTGTTCGATGCCGTGGTGCGGCGCGCGGGCGTGGTGCGGGTGACCACCATCGGGCAGCTCGTTGCCGCAGCACAGGCGCTTGCCTCGCACGTGCGTCCGCAGGGCGATCGCCTTGCGATCATTACCAATGGCGGCGGCCCGGGCGTGATGGCGGCCGACCGTGCCGCCGATCTCGGCATCCCCCTCGCGCAACTGGCGGCGCACACGGTGGAGGCGCTCAAATCCGCCCTGCCCGCCAACTGGTCGCAGGCGAACCCCGTGGACCTGATCGGCGATGCCGATGCGCCGCGCTACTCTGCCGCCGTGTCGGCGTGTCTTGCCGACGAAGGCGTTGACGGCGTGCTCGCGATCCTCACGCCGCAGGCGATGACCGATCCGGCAACCGCAGCGCAGGCAGTGATCGATTCGGCCCGCGGTTCGTCGAAACCGGTTCTTGCCTGCTGGATGGGGGAGGACCAGGTGGGCAGCGCCCGCGAACTCTTTCCACCTGCGCGAATCCCGGTGTTTCGCACCCCGGAGCCGGCCGTGGACATGTTCGCGCACGTCTCGTCGTTCTTCCGCAACCAGCGCAATTTGCTGCGCACACCCGGACCGCTTTCGGAGCAGGCGGCACCCGACCTTGCCGGGGCGCGCGCGATCGTCGAGAACGCGCTCGCCGAGCACCGCGAGATCCTGAACGAGATGGAATCGAAGGCGCTCCTTGCGGCGTTCCACGTCCCGATCGCCAAGACGATGGTCGCGCGCTCGCCCGGCGAGGCGATGCTGATCGCGCAGGAACTCGGCTATCCGGTGGCGCTGAAGGTCGACTCGCCCGATATCACGCACAAGTCCGATGCCGGCGGCGTGCTTCTGAATCTGGGCAACGCGCAGGCGGTGCGCGCCGCCTACCAGAACATCATGGAGGCGGTCGGGCGCAGCCGTCCCTCGGCCAAGGTGAGCGGCATCGCGGTCGAGCCGATGATCGCGCGCCCCAACGGACGCGAGCTGATGGTCGGGGTGATTCGCGACCCCGTGTTCGGACCGGCAATCACGTTCGGCAGCGGCGGTGCCGCGGTCGAGGTGCATCGCGACCGGGCCGTCGCGCTGCCGCCGCTTGACGCATTCCTGGTGCAGGACCTGATCCATTCGACGCGCGTCGCCAAGCTGCTCGGCAAGTTTCGCCACCTGCCGCCGGTGAACCTCGCCGCGCTCGAGCAGATGCTGCTGCGGGTCTCGGAAATGGTGTGCGAGCTGCCGTCGCTCGCCGAACTCGACATCAACCCGCTGATCGCCGACGAACACGGCGTCATCGCGGCCGACGCACGCATGGTGCTGCACCGGGGCGCGCCGCCGCGCGGCGCCTACGGCCACATGGCGATCCACCCCTACCCGGCCAAGTTCGTCCGCACCTGGGAGCTGCCCGACGGCCGGAGCGTGATGATCCGCCCGATCCGTCCGGAGGATGCGGAAATCGAGCACGAATTCGTCAAGGGACTGTCGGCCGAAAGCCGCTACTTCCGCTTCATGGACACGTTGCGCGAACTCACGCCGAAGATGCTGGTGCGCTTCACGCAGATCGATTACGAACGCGAGATGGCGTTCATCGCCACCATCGTCGAAGGCGGGCGCGAGGTCGAGATCGGCGTCGCGCGCTACGTCACCAACCCGGACGGCGAGACCTGCGAATTCGCGCTGGTAGTCACCGACACCTGGCAGCGACGCGGGCTCGGGCGCCGCCTGATGGAGATGCTGATCGAAGTGGCGCGCCTGCGCGGCCTGCAGGCGATGGTCGGCCACATTCTCGCGCACAACCGCGGCATGCTCGAGCTTTGCACCGATCTCGGCTTTGCGATCGGCGAAAGCCCGGAAGGCCCCACGCTGCGGCGCGCGATGCTGCCGCTCGGCACCTGAACGGCGGCGGACACTCAGGTCTTGAGGGTGAACGGATTGAAGTTGGTAGTGCGGTCGTAGTAGTCCTCGTGCTCGGCCCGCTTGAGCACCGCCACGATCCGGTAGGTAATCGGCGTGAAGATCACTTCGACCAGCGTCTTGGCCACGAATTGCGCCAGCATCACGGCCGGCAGCTTGTCGTCGGGAATGATGCCGCTGCCGTAGAACGCGAGCGGATAGAACAGCGCGGAATCCACCGCCTCGCCGAAAACGGTCGAACCGATCGTGCGGGTCCACAGCCATTTTCCGGCGGTCAGGATCTTCATTCGGGCGAGCACGTAGGAATTGACGAATTCGCCGCAGAAATACGCGAGCATCGAGGCGCCCGCGATGCGCCAGGTCGTGCCAAAAGCGACTTCGTAGGCGCCCTGATGGGTCCAGAACGGCGCCGGCGGCAGCGCCACCACCACCGCGGCCATGAAGGAAGCGAACCCCAGGCCGGCGAACCCGGCCCAGATCACCTTGCGCGCCCGGGCGTACCCGTACACCTCGGTGAGAATGTCGCCGAACACGTACGAAATCGGGAAAAAGAGCACCCCGGCGCCAAAGGTCGCCGCGCCGAGCAGCGGCAGATCGAGCTGCACGATCTTCGCCGGACCGATCAGATTGGAACAGATCAGGACCGTGACGAACGCCGCCATCACGAGGTCGTAATAGCGAAAGCTCTTTGCCGCGCTCACGGAAGCCTGGGCGAATAGTTGCGCTCGTGCGCGTCCAGTTCGACGCCCAGCGCATCGAGCATGCGCGACACCATTGCGTAGGCGGCCGCAGTAAGGCAGAGCTCGACGTACTCCGCATCGCCGAAATACCGCCGGATTTCGGCATGCACTTCGTCGCTCACCCGGCAGGCAGCCACCGCTTCGGCGAGCGCGAGCGCGGCGCGCTCCCGGTCGTCGAACTCGCGCGATGCGCGCCAGTCGGCGAGCGCCTCGATCTGCGCCTCGGGGACACCGGCCTTGCGCGCCATGGCGAGGTGATGCGCCCACTCGAACTCGGAGCGCGCAAGCTGCGCCGTGCGGAGGATCACGAGTTCGCGCAGGGCGCGCGGCGTGGTGCTCTGGTACCGCAGCGATGCGAAAAACTCGGTCCAGGCGGCGACCAGCGCAGGTTGATTGCCAAGCGCACGGTACAGCTTCACCGGCTTGCCCCAGAGCTCTTCGAGGCGCTTTTGCAGCGCCGGTTCGAAATCGGCAAGGGGTACGCGCGGCACGCAGGTAGTATGCCCGAATGGTCCCGTTCGAGCTGACGCGCCCGCCGGCCGACTTCATCGACAACCCGTACCCGTATTACGCCGCGCTGCGCGAGCACGACCCGCTGCACGTGCTCGAAGGCGGCGCGGTCCTGCTCACCCGCTACGAGGACGCGCTCGCCGTGTACCGCGACGCCCGCGCCAGCTCCGACAAGAAGATCGAGTTCCGCCCCAAGTTCGGCGATTCGCCGCTCTACGAGCACCACACGACGAGCCTCGTCTTCAGCGACCCGCCGCTGCACACCCGCGTGCGGCGCCTGCTCATGGGCGCGCTCAACCAGCGCGCCATCGCGCGCATGGAGGCCGATGTGGCGCGCCTGGTCGATGCGCTGCTCGAGCGGATGGCCGAGCAGCGCGAAGTCGATTTCATCGATGCGTTCGCGGCGCAGATTCCCGTCGAGGTGATCGGCAATCTGCTCGATGTGCCGCGCGCCGAGCGCGGGCCGCTGCGCGGCTGGTCGCTCGCCATCCTCTCCGGCCTCGAGCCGGCACCGGGCCGCGAGGTTCTCGAGCGCGGCAACCGCGCGGTGCGCGAATTCGTCGCGTACCTGAAGGGGCTCGTGGCCGCGCGCAGGAAGCACCCGGGCGACCACGAAAGCGACGTGCTCACGCGCCTCATTCAGGGCGAGAAGGACGGCGAGCGCCTGAGCGAAACGGAGCTGTACCACAACTGTATCTTCCTGCTGAACGCCGGGCACGAGACCACGACCAACCTGATCGGCAACGGGCTGTGGCTGCTGCTCACGCACCCGGCGGAATGCGCGCGCTTGCGCGCCGATCCGGACCTGGTGCCGAGCGCAGTCGAGGAGATGCTGCGCTTCGAGGGCCCGATCCAGCTCAACAACCGCCGCCTCACCGCGCCGGTGGCGCTGGGCGGCACCACGCTCGCCGAAGGAACCTTCATCACGATCGCCATCGGCGCCGCAAACCGCGATCCGGAGCAGTTTCCGCAGCCCGACCGCTTCGATGTCGGACGCAACCCGAACCGCCACGTCGCCTTCGGCCAGGGCGCGCACGCCTGCGCCGGCATGAACGTCGCGCGCATGGAAGGAAGGATTGCGTTCACGCGCCTGCTCGCCCGCTTCCCGGGAATCGAGCTTGCCGGCGAGCCGGTGCGCGACCGGCGCATCCGCTTCCGGGGCTTTCGCAGCCTGCCGGTACGGGTCGCTTAGGCGCCCGCCAGCGCGGCGGAGGTCAGGCGAGATGCTCCAGCGGAAGCGCGGTCGTGTCCTTGACGCGTTCGAGCACGAAGTTCGACCGGATGTCGATCACCCCCGGCTGCTTGAGAAGCTTTTCCATGATGAAGCGCGAGTAGTGGTCCAGGTCCTCCACCTGCACCCGCATCAGGTAATCCATCTCGCCGGTCATCGAGTAGCAGGCGATCACTTCGGGCCAGCTCTGGACCGCGCGGATGAACTCCTCGACCGGCATCTTGCCGCGCTTTTCCAGCTTCACGGTGACGTAGGCGAGCATCTCGAGGCCCACCTTGGCCGGATCGACGAGCGCCACGTACTGGCGAACGACGCCCGCCTCCTCCAGCGCCCGCACCCGCCTCAGGCACGGCGAAGGCGATAGCGCGACGCGCGCCGCCAGGTCCTGGTTCGTCAGGCGGCCGTCCACCTGCAAGTACTCGAGGATCTTGCGATCGACGCGATCGAGCGAAACTTTTCGCATTTAATTGCTCAAATATGCTCTTTCTTGGCTCTGTTTGCAATCTTATTGCGCCCAATGGGGCATAGAGTCGCATGAATAAGGAGGGTCGAAGCCATGAGCGCAGTGCTCAAGGCCGGGGCCGCGGCACGCGAGTTCCTTTCCGGCAACGAAGCCGTGGCGCGCGGCGCGTGGGAGGCAGGGGTCGAGCTCGCCGCCGCCTATCCCGGGACGCCCTCGACCGAAATCCTCGAGACGCTGGCGCATCTGCCGGGGGTCTATGCCGAGTGGTCGACCAACGAGAAGGTCGCGCTCGAAGTGGCGCTCGGCGCTTCGATGACCGGGCGACGTGCGATCACCGCCATGAAGCACGTGGGTCTGAACGTCGCTGCAGACTCGCTCATGACGATGGGACTGGTGGGCGTCAAGGCGGGGCTGGTCGTCGCGGTTTCCGACGACGTCGGGTTTTCTTCCTCGCAGAACGAGCAGGACACGCGCTACTGGGGCCGCTTCGTGCATCTGCCGGTGCTCGAGCCGGCCGACGCCGCCGAAGCCTGCGCGATGACGCGCGCAGCGTTCGAGCTGTCCGAGCGCTACGAAGTACCGGTCCTCTTGCGGCTGACGACCCGCGTCTCGCACGTCCGACGCACCGTCGTGACGGGCGAGCGCGTCGCCCCCGACACAAGCCGCCACGGTTACCAGAAAAATGTCGAGCGCTGGATCATCACGCCCAACCACGTCGGCAGGCGGCTCCAGCTGCGCGTCGAGCGCGACCGGGCGCTGCTCGCGGAGGCAGCGCACTCGGCCTGGAACCGGATCGTGCCGGGGCGGGAGCGGAGGATCGGTTTCGTCGTCTCGGGCCCGCTGGTGCATGTCGTCCGCGAGGCGTTCCCGAGCGCGCCGCTGCTCAGAGTCGGGCTATCGCATCCGTTTCCCGTCGACCTTGCGCGCGCGTTTGCGGGGCAGGTGGATAACGTGCTCGTGGCCGAAGAGGTCGAGCCGCTCGTAGAGCACGAGCTGCGCGCCGCCGGCCTCGACGTGCATGGCAAGGACGTGCTGCCGCTGCAAGGCGAGATCACGGTGCCGGCCCTCGAGCGCGCCGCTGCGCGGCTGCTCGGTACCGAGGGCGCGCAGGCGGCGATCCCGCCCAGGGCGAATGTGTTTCCACGCCCGCCGACGCTTTGCGCGGGCTGCCCCTACACCGGGGTTTACTTCTGGCTCGGCCAGCTCAAGGACGTGATCATCTGCGGCGACATCGGCTGCTACACGCTCGGCTGCGGCTCGCCCTGGAATGCGATGGACACGATCATTTCGATGGGCGCATCGCTTGGCGTCGCGCACGGAATGGCGAAGGCGTTCGAGGGCGACCCGAAGGCGAAACCGGTGCTCGCAGTGATCGGCGATTCGACCTTCCTGCACACCGGAATGCCAGCGCTCGCCAACATCACCTACCAGGGCGCCAACGTCACGGTACTGCTGCTCGACAACCGCTCGACAGCGATGACCGGCGGGCAGAACAATCCGGCGAACGGCCGCAAGCTCGACGGCTCGCCCGCGCCGCGCATCGATTTTGCGCGGCTGGTCGAATCGCTCGGCGTGCGGCCGGAGCGGGTGCGGGTCGCCGATCCGTACGAGCTGCCGACGTTTTTCCGCGTCCTGCGCGAGGAGATCAAGGCGCCCGAGCCCTCGGTGATCATCACCACGCGGCCGTGCGTCCTCACCGACGAGTTCGAGCGGCGCCCGCCGCTCCGCGTGGTGGACGAGGAATGCAACGGATGCGCACGCTGCCTCGACCTCGGCTGCCCGGCGATCACGGTGAGAAGGCGCGAGCGCCAGGCCCGGTCGAGCGGCAAGGTGGTGGATCTCGCCTGGGTACGAATCGAGCGCGCGATGTGCACCGGATGCGATCTGTGCGCCAAAGCCTGTGCCCGCGGGGCAATCGTCGCATGAGCGCCGACATCCTCGTCGTCGGCATCGGTGGCCAGGGCGTGATGACCGCCGCCGAAGCGATCGCGCGCGCCGCCCTCGCGGCCGGGTTCGACGCCACCAAGACCGAAGTCACCGGGATGGCGCAGCGCGGCGGAGTGGTCTGCTCTCAGGTCCGGATCGGCGACCAGGTCGAGGCAACCGAAGTTCCGCAGGGCAAGGCGAACCTGCTGATTGCATTCGAGGCTGCCGAGGGGCTGCGCTGGCGCCATTACCTTGCACCGCAGGGCATTGCCTTGCTCGATTCGTGGCGCGCGGTGCCGCCGGTCGTCTCTTGCGGCGTCCACACCTACCCCGATGATCCCGCCGGCGAGATTCGCGCGGCGGGCGTGCGCGCCCTGGAGATCGACGCGCGGGCGGTCGCGACCGGCCTTGGCGACGCGCGTCTTGCGAACAGCGTCATGCTCGGCGCGGCAGCGGCATGGCTCCCCTTTCCCGCAGAAGTGCTGCGCAACGAAATCTTGCAACGCTTCGGCACAGACCCCAAACTCGTGCAAGCCAACGCCAACGCGTTCGACGCCGGCAAGGAGCTCGTCTCTTGAGGAGGGCGAGATGGATCTGTGGGAAAACCCGGCCCGCACCGACGGGTTCGAATTCGTCGAATACGCCGCGCCCGACCCGGGCGCGCTCGGCGCGCTGTTCGAAAGACTCGGCTTCGCCGCCGTGGCGAAGCATCGTCACAAGGACGTCACGCTCTACAAGCAGGGCGAAGCGCATTTCATCATCAATGCCGAGCCGCGCTCGTTCGCGCAGAACTTCGCCCGCCGCCACGGCCCGAGCGTGTGCGCGATCGCGTTCCGGGTCCGGGATGCGCGGCGCGCCTACGAGGGGCTGCTCGAAGCCGGCGCCTGGGGAGTCGAGGGCCATGCCGGTCCGATGGAACTCAACATCCCGGCGATCAAGGGCATCGGCGACTCGCTCATCTACCTCGTCGACCGTTACCCGGAGAACGCCTACGGACACACCATCTACGACGTGGACTTCAGGCCTCTGCCCGGCTTCGAGCCGCTCTGGGCTGGCAAGGCACACGCCCCCTCGGGGGTCGGGCTGAGCCATGTCGATCACCTGACGCACAACGTGCACCGCGGCCGCATGAAGGAGTGGGCCGAGTTCTACGAGCGGCTGTTCAACTTCCGCGAGATCCGCTACTTCGACATCGAGGGCAAGCTCACCGGCCTGAAATCGAGGGCGATGACGAGCCCGTGCGGCAAGATCCGCATCCCGATCAACGAATCCTCCGACGACCGCTCGCAGGTCCAGGAGTACCTCGAGGCGTACCACGGCGAGGGCATCCAGCACATCGCCCTGCACACCGACGACATCTACGCCACGGTGGATGCGCTGCGCGCGCGCGGAATCGAGTTGCTCGACACCCCGGACACCTACTACGAGCTGCTCGATGAGCGGCTGCCGGGCCACGGCGAGCCGCTTGCCGAGCTGAAGAGCCGGAAAATCCTTCTCGATGGCGGGCCGAAGGGCGGGCTGCTCCTGCAGATCTTCACCAAGCCCGTGATCGGGCCGATCTTCTTCGAGGTCATCCAGCGCAAGGGCGACGAAGGCTTTGGCGAAGGCAACTTCAAGGCCCTTTTCGAATCGATGGAACTCGACCAGGTGCGCCGCGGCGTGCTCGGAAAGCCCTGAACAGATGGAGCGGGCCGCTGGCCCTCACGCGCCGCAGCTTCCGGTGACGCCGATGACGAAGCCCGCGAACATGTCCCAGCCCGACGAATGTCCGAGCGCGGTGAGCTCGCGTGCCGGGGCAAGCGCCGCGGCGTGGTCGTTTGCCGCAAGGGCCTCGGCGATCGCGTGCAACGGCGCAAAGCTCTGGCCGCGAACGAGGTCGCTGAACAGCGCCGCGCTGACCGCGTGGCTGCGTTGCCCGGCTTCCCGGGTTAGTGCGCCGGCGACAAGCGGCCACGCGTGGCGCCGCGGCGCGATCAGCCGCCGTCCGAACAGCGCCGCGCCTGCGAGATCGTCGCCCGATGGCGTGAGCCCGCTGCCGAATCCGAGCAGCGCCGTCGACGCGGACTGCACGGCGTCGGGATCGTTGCGCCGGTAGGCGCGCGCCAGAGCCTCGACGCGCGCTACGGCGAGGTCAAGCGGGAACGCCGGTTTCGCGCGTGCGAGCAGCGTGCCGAAACCGCGTGGCGCATCGCCGCCGAGCAGCGCGCGACACAACTGCCCGACATTCACGACGATGCTCGCCGCCGCGGCCTTGTCGAGCAGCGCCCGCCGGGGGGTCCAGCCCTGCGCGGGCAGGTCCTCGAAGTGCAGCGCCACGCCCCCCGCCTGCGCTCCGGAGGTGATTACCGCTCGCGGATGCATCGCGGGCAGGCGTTCGCCCACCCAGATCAGATCGCCGGCGGCCGAGAAGTACGGCCCGTCGGCAAAGCCGGCGAGCGGCACGGCGACGCCGCCGCTGCGGGTCAGCGCGCGCCGCGCCCGCTCGCCGATCTGCACGATGTGCACGAGGTCTGCTCGTGCAGCGGCAAGGCGAGCATGTCGTAGCTCAGGCTGGCGTCTTCTTGCCCTGCATGCCCGCGGCAAGGCATACGGCGCCGAACAGCGCGTAGCCGAGCGCCACCTGCGGCGACATCGCCCAGCCGAGTTGCGTGCCGTGGATGAAGCCGAAGAATGCGAGCACTGCACCGGCGAACGACCACAAGGCAGCCTCCTTGAACTTGCGCTCGATGATGAATGCCGCAAGCGCGCCGAGCACCAGCCCGGCGAGCACCGCGCCGCCGCCGAGCAGCTCCATGCCGTGATAGACAAGCCCGGAGCCGGCGAGCTTGGCCATGCCCAGGCTCGCCGCCGAGCTGCCCGCGGCATTCAACGCGCTGTCGACCTGGAGATGGCCCCACGCGGCGACGTTCGGAATGATCGCGAGCACCACCGCCGGCGCGTGGTTCGAAGGCGAGGCCTGGAAGGCCTGTGCGCCGATCACCAATCCGATGTAGAGCAGGATCGGCAGGATCGCAACCAGCGGCACCACCGCGAGCAGCAGCGCAGTGAGACCGAGGAAGCACACCAGGCCGATCACGACGCCGGTGGCGAGCGAGTAGCCGATGCGTCCGCCGACCGCTTTCCAGCCCGGATGGCCGATATACACCGCGGGCGGGAACGGGCTGCCGAGCATCGAGCCGACCACCGCGCCGACGCCGTCGGCGGCGAGGATCTTGCGCAGGTCATACGAATCGCCCGCCGCCGCAGCGCTCTCGACGTTGTTCATCGCCTCGGTGAAGTTGTAGATGCCAAGCGGAATCGCGGTCACCAGCAGGGGCGCGACATCCACGAGCCCGCGCCACACCTCGGCGCCGAATACCGGCACATGCAGTCCGAACTGCGCGAAGGACTGGGTCACGTTCTCGGACTTCACCACGTCGCTCCAGCCGAAGAAATACGACACCCAGCCGAGCACGATGCCGACGATCACCGCGACCAGGCCGCCGGGCAGTCCGTACGGCAGGCGCACGTTGGCGGTCCAGCTGATCAGCACGATGGCGAGCGAAACGAACGCGATCCAGGGCACTTCCCACATCTGGAAGGCGGGCCTGAGCGAGATGAAGGCGATCGAGATTCCCGCAAGCGTGCCCAGCATCGCCGCGCGCGGCGTGTGCGCCCGGATCCACGGCCCGACGAAGACGCCGGCGAGCACGATGACGCCGATGATGAAAGCCCAGGCGAGGCCCGCCTGCCAGGCGAGCATCGGGTCCTTGGTCTTCAGGTATACCGGCAGCATGATCACGAAGACGACGATGAACATGTGCGGCACGCTCGGACCGTAAGGCATCGCGGTGACGTCGCTGCGGCCTTCCTTCTGCGCCAGCTTGTAGGCGAGATACGCGTAGTAGAGGTTGCCGATCGGCAGCGCAATGCCGAGCGCGGGCAGGATGCGTCCGAAGACGGTATCCGCGGGCAGGCTGACCACCCCCAGGCACAGCCCGGTGAGCACGATCACGTTCAGTACGACGTTGGTAAACAGCCCGAAAAAGCCGTTCCAGTCTCCGGGCACCCACCACCGAATCTGCGCTGCTGCAGTCTGGTTCGCCATCGTCTCCCCCTTTCGCCGTCGTTGTCGCTGCTACGCGCGCCCGCATGGGCGCGCGAGTGAAGCCTGCGGCTCAGGCCTTCGCCAGAGCGGACAGAAATCGTTTCGAGTCGCTGACCCAGCCGAAAATGCCGCCCTGGGCCTTGATCATGTTGAGCGCCGCCACCTGGAACTCCGGAAAGTACGAGCCGACGCAGTCCTCGAGCACCAGGCAGTCATAGCCGCGGTCGTTCGCCTCGCGCACGCTGGTGTTGACGCAGACTTCGGTGGTGACCCCGCACACGATCAGCTGGCGGATGCCGCGATTGTGCAGCATCGAGTCGAGGTCGGTGGCGTAGAACGCGCCCTTGCCGGGCTTGTCGACCACCGGCTCGCCGGGCGCGGGCTTGAGCTCGTCGACGATGTCGTGGCCGTACTCACCGCGCACCAGGATGCGCCCCATCGGGCCGGGATCGCCGATGCCGGCCTTCAGCCTGCCGCGCAGCTTCTTGTTCTGCGGCAGGTCGCTCAGGTCCGGGCGATGACCCTCGCGCGTGTGGATGACGAGCATCCTGCGCGCCCGCGCGGCCTCGAGCACTTTCTTCGTCGGCGCGATCGCCTTGCGAAGCAGCGACACGTCGTTGCCGAGCGCCTCGCCGAAGCCTCCCGGATCGACGAAGTCGCGCTGCATGTCGATGATCACGAGCGCGCAGCTCTTCGCGTCGAACTCGAATTCGTAGGGCTCCGCATCGACCTTGGCCATCGTTCTCTCCCGATTCATCCGGCGTTCGCCGTGGCCGCGCGCTCGGCCACGTAGCCGCGCCAGCTTCCCAGGGCGGTGATCTCGCGCGCGCCGCGCGTCGCGTACTGCTCGCACAGGAAGCCGCGCGCCTGCTCGCCATCCTCGAGCTCGACCGTGCCGATGCCGAGCGGCGCCGGAATGCGATCGACGAAGCCGCCGAGCTGCTCAGCGGGCAGTTCCCACACCTCGACTTCGATCGCCGCGCCCGACTCTCCGCGCAGCATCCCCGGGCGAGGCGGCGAGAACGCCTCGAGGGCGTAGAGGCGGTAGCGCGGCGCGGTGCGGCAACGGCGCACGAGGCACGCGCCGCGCTCGGTGAGCTCGTGGTTGAGCGGCAGGCCCGACATGTGCGCACCGCAGACCACGAGCCGCACGCTCGCCACGCGCGCCACCGGCGCAGCCGTGCGCAGCCCGGTCGGCAGCGCCTGGCCGGTGGCGCCAAGCGGCAGCCCGTAGGCGTACTGCAGGCGCTCGCCGAGCGCGCACAACGCTCGATCCTGGAACGCGGGCGCGAGCAGCGTGATGCCGAAGGGCAGACCGTCGCTGCGAAAGCCCGCCGGCACCGCGAGACCCGAAAGGTCGAGCAGGTTTACGAAGTTGGTATACGTGCCCAGCCGGCTGTTGAGCGTCACCGGGTCGGCTTCGACCTCCGCGAGGGTATAGATGGTCGGCGCGCTTGGCGTGATGATCAGCTCGACGCGCGCCCACGCGGCCTCGGCGTGGCGGCGCAGCACCCGCAGCCGGTAGGCGGCGGCAAAAGCGTCGGCCGCGGAGTACGAGCCGGCCTTTTCGATCACGCGCCGCGTCACCGGATGCACCGCCTCGGGCTTGCGCTCGAGCAGCTCGCGGATCGCGAGCCAGCGCTCGGCGACCCACGGACCCTCGTAAAGCAGGCGCGCGGTCTCGAGAAACGGCCCGAAGTCGAGCTCGACGCGCTCGCCGTCGAGCGCTTCAAGTTTTTCGAGCGCGGCGCCGAACAGCTTCTCGGCGTCGCGATCGCCGAAGAACTCGAGCTCCGCCTTGCGCGGCACGCCGAAGCGAAAGCGCGTCCCGAGCCCGCCCGCAGCGCTCGCCGGTGCAGCGCGCGAGTAGGGGTCTTCGCGGTCGAAGCCCTGTGCCACCTCCAGCACCGCCAGCGTGTCGCGCACCGTGAGGCCGAAGATCGAGACGCAGTCCAGGGACCGGCATGCCGGCACCACGCCGCGCGTGGAAAGCAGGCCGAGCGTCGGCTTGAGGCCGACCAGGTTGTTGAACGCGGCCGGCACACGACCCGAGCCCGCGGTGTCGGTGCCGAGCGCGAAGCTCGCCAGCCCGAGGGCCACCGCGATCGCCGAGCCCGAGCTCGAGCCGCCCGAGATGTAGCGCGGATCGAACGCATTGGCGCAGGCGCCGTAGGGCGAGCGCGTGCCGACGAGCCCGGTAGCGAATTGGTCCAGATTGGTCTTGCCGAGGGCGATCGCGCCCGCATCGAGCAGGCGTTGCACCACCGGGGCGCTCGCCGTGGGCGTATACGCGAAATCCGGGCAGGCGGCGGTTGTCGGGCGCCCCGCGAGGTCGATGTTGTCCTTGATCGCGAAGGGAATTCCGTACAGCGGTAGCTCGGCCGGAGACTCCGCCTCGAGCCGGGCGGCGCGCGCTTCAAGCGCGCCGCGAGGCACGCGGTCGATCCACACTTTGTCCTCGCCCCTGCGCGCAATGCGCTCCAGCACCGTGGCGATCACGTCCCGCGGCCGCAGCGCGCCCGAGAGGTATGCGGCGCGCAGCCGGGCAAGATCCAGACTGTCGATCGAAACGGACATAGGCCTCGCTTGCGCCGTCGGCTGACGGACGCTCGCCATGCTGCCGGAACTCGGGGCCGCCTGTATAGTAGGCTCGCCGTCTCGGTAAAAAAAATTCGCCCCAGGCAGGAGCGCAAGCACGGCCCAATGCACCGTCGATGCCCGCCGCGTCGCTCAAGATCGTCCACAACACGTACCGCGATTCGGTCACGCTGATGCAGCTTTCGGCGAAGATCGCGGCACTTGCCGGCGTCCATCAGGCCTCGGTGGTGATGGCGACCGAGGGCAACCTCGCCCTGCTGCGCGAGGCGGGCCTGCTCGAGCGAGAGGTTGCCGTTTCGCCGAGCGACCTGCTGGTGGTGCTGCGCGCCGAGAGCGACGCCGCGGCAAGCGCCGCGCTGGCGCAGGCCGAGGGCCTGCTGGCCGGGGGC
>CAZXAR010000023.1:16255-29112 GCA_964638135.1 uncultured Enterobacteriaceae bacterium
CGGCGGGCCGTCGCGGGCCGCAGGAGATCCCGCCGCGCAGCATTCAGATGGCGCTTGCGGCCCAGCCCGAATCGAATCTGGCGCTGATCTCGACTCCCGGCGAGTACGCCGCCGCCGAAGCGCTCAAGGCGCTGCGGCTTGGCCTGCACGTCATGTTGTTCAGCGACAACGTCGCGCTCGAGGACGAGGTATTGCTCAAGCGCGAAGCCGAACGGCGCGGCCTGCTGCTGATGGGCCCGGATTGCGGCACGGCGATCGTTAGGGGGATCCCGCTCGGCTTCGCCAATGCCGTGCGCCGCGGCCCGATCGGCGTGATCGGCGCCTCGGGCACCGGCCTGCAGCAGGTGACCTCGCTCATCGACCAGGCGGGCCTGGGCGTATCGCACGCCTTCGGCACCGGCGGGCGCGACCTCAAGGCCGAGGTAGGCGGCGCGACCATGCTGCGCGCGCTGGAAGAACTCGCCGCCGACTTCGAGACGCGCGTCATCGTCCTGGTGTCGAAGCCGCCCTCGCAGGAAGTCACCGAGAAGGTGCTGGCACGCGCACGCGCAACCGGCAAGCCGGTGATCGCCTGCTTTCTCGGCGCGGATCCGGCGCGGATCGAAGGCGACGGCGTGGTCGCCGCGGCGACGCTCGAGGATGCCGCGGCGATGGCGCTCGCCGCCGCCCGCGGCATCCCGTACGCCGGCACCGCGCAGCGCCTGCCCGAGCACGACGCCTCGCACCTCAAGCCCGAGCAGCGCTTCGTGCGCGGCCTCTACAGCGGCGGCACGTTCTGCTACGAGGCGACGCTGATTCTTTCCCGGGCGCTCGAGGACCTGTACTCGAACACGCCGGTAGGCAGGGCGATCAAGCTCGATGACGTGTGGCGCAGCAAGAGCCACACACTGGTCGACCTCGGCGACGACGAATTCACGCGCGGGCGCCCGCACCCGATGATCGATCATCGCCTGCGCAACGAGCGCATGGTGCGCGAGGCGGCCGATGCCGAAGTCGCGGTGCTCCTGCTCGACGTGGTGCTCGGCCACGGCGCGCATCCGGAACCGGCCGCCGAAATGCTGCCGGCGATCCGCGCGGCGCGCGAGGCCGCGCAGCGCGACAAGCGCGAGCTCGCGGTCGTCGCCTTCGTGTGCGGTACCGAGCGCGACCCGCAAGGTCTCGCGCGCCAGGTCGCCACGTTGCGCGAGGCAGGCGTCGTTCTCGCGGCGAGCAACGCGCAGGCCGCGCGCACTGCCGCCGCCATCGCCAGTCGCCATGTCGCATCTCGCCGCAGCTAGCTTGGGCGTGATCAACGTCGGCCTGGCGCAGTTCGCCGGGACCATCGCGGCCGCTGGCGCCCGTGCCACGCAGCTCGAATGGTCGCCGCCGGCGCTCGGCGACCGGGCGCTCGGCATGGCGCTCGCGCGGCTCACGCGCCACGAGAAGATCGAGCAGGCGAACGAAAAGGCGTTCGCCGCGTTCCTCGGCGCATCGCCCGTGCTGCGCGGCGTGGGCACCGCGGGCGAGACGCTCGCCAGGATGGGCGAGCGCACGATCCTGCACGCCGGGCCTCCGCTCGCCTGGCGCGACATGTGCAGCCCGATGCAGGGCGCGATCGCTGGCGCCATTCTCTACGAGGGCTGGGCGCGCGATGCCCAAGCCGCGCAGAAGCTTGCCGCAAGCGGCGAGATCGCCTTCGAGCCCTGCCATGATCATGCCGCGGTTGGCCCGATGGCCGGCATCATCAGCCCGTCGATGCCGCTGTGGATCGTCGAGGACGAGACGCGCGGCGCGCGCGCCTACAGCAACTTCAACGAGGGACTCGGCAAGGCGCTGCGCTTCGGCGCCTACGGCCCCGATGTGCTCGCGCGGCTCGCGTGGATGCGCGACGCGCTGGCGCCGGCGCTGGGCCGCTCGCTCGCAGCGCTCGGCGGCGTCGAGCTGAAGCCGCTCGTCGCGCAGGCGCTGATCATGGGCGATGAGGTGCACAACCGTAACGCCGCGGCAAGCTCGCTCCTGCTGCGCCGACTTGCGCCGGCGCTCGCGCGCGCGCGCCTCGGCGCGGACGATCTGGCGAAGGTGCTCGAGTTCATGGCCGGTAACGAGCACTTTTTTCTCAACATCTCGATGGCGCTCGCCAAGGTGTCGCTCGACGCGGCCCACGGCGTTGCGGGCTCGAGTCTCGTCACGGCGATGTCGCGCAACGGTGTCGAGTTCGGCATCCGCGTCAGCGGCCTGGGCGATCGCTGGTTCACCGCGCCGGCGGGCGCGATTGACGGGCTGTATTTCCCCGGCTACGGGCCGGCCGACGCGGCGCGCGACCTCGGCGACAGCTCGATCACCGAAACCGCGGGCTTCGGCGGCTTCTCGATGGCGGCGGCGCCGGCGATCGTCAAGTTCGTCGGCGGCACGCCCGAGGACGCCACGGCGAACTCGCTGCGGATGCGCTCCATCACGCTCGGTGAGTCCGACGTGTTCCAGCTCCCGGCGCTCGACTTTCGCGGCGCGCCCTGCGGAATCGACCTGCGCAAGGTGGTCGACACCGGCATCGAGCCGGTGATCAACACCGGCATCGCGCATCGCGAGGCGGGCATCGGGCAGATCGGGGCGGGGCTCACGCGCGCGCCGCTCGCTTGCTTCACGCAGGCACTCGCCGCACTGGATGCCGCCGTGGGTCCCGCCTAGCCGGAGTCGAGGAAGGAGGGCGGCATGACCGCTGACGCCACGCTCGCAGTGGTTGCCGTAGGGGGCAACGCACTGATCCGCGACGAACAGCACCGCACCATCGCCGACCAATACGATACCGCCGCCGAGACGGTGCGTTACGTGGTCGACATGCTGGAAGCCGGCTGGCGCGTCGTCTTCACCCACGGCAGCGGGCCGCAGATGGGGTTCATCCTGCGCCGCTCGGAGCTCGCGCTGCACGAGGTGATTCCGGTGCCGATGGACTACGCCGGTGCCGATCTGCAGGGCGCGCTCGGCTACATGTTCGTCAAGGCGCTGCGCAACGAGTTCCGCCGTCGCGGCATGCAGCGCGAGGCCGCGGCGGTGGTCACGCAGGTGCTGGTCGACCAGGACGATCCGGGCTTTCGCAATCCCACCAAGCCGATCGGCTCGCCGATGGACGAGGCCACGGCGAAGAAGCGCGCCGCCGAGCTCGGCTGGCAGGTGAAGGAGGATCCCGGGCGCGGCTGGCGGCGCGTCGTGCCCTCGCCGCGGCCCAAGGCGATCGTCGACCTCGCGGTGATCCGCCACTTGGTCAACGAGGGTTACGTCGTAGTGGCGTGCGGCGGCGGCGGCATCCCGGTGATGCGCGACGAGAACGGCGACCTGCGCGGCCTCGAGGCCGTGATCGACAAGGACACCGCCTCGAGTCTGCTCGCGCGCGCGCTCGGCGCCGACCGGCTGGTGATCGCGACCGGGGTCGAGCGCGTGGCGCTCGACTTCGGCAAGCCGACGCAGCGCTGGCTCGACCGCATGACCCTCGCCGAAGCGAAGAAGCTCCACGGCGCCGCGCAGTTCGACAAGGGCAGCATGGGCCCGAAGATCGGCGCCGTGATCGAGTTCCTCGAAGGCGGCGGCGCCGAGGGCATCATCACCGATCCGCCGCACCTCGCGCCGGCGCTCGCCGGCAAGGCCGGCACGCGCATCGTGCCCGGCTGAGCGCGCAGCGCGCTCACCGTCCTGCCACGCCCGAAGCGCGCCGGCGCAAGGCCTGCTTGTCGGTCTTGTTGACCGCGGTCTTCGGAATCGCTTCGAGCTGCTCGATCGTCGCCGGAACCTTGTATTTCGCGAGATTCGCGCGGCAGTGCGCGAGCAGTTCCTCTTCGCTTGCCTGCGCGGCGGGTCGGAGCATTACGTAGGCGCGCACGATCTCGCCCTTGTAGTCGTCGGGCGCGCCGACCGCCGCCGCGTCCAGCACCGCGGGGTGCGCGAAGAGCACTTCCTCGATCTCGCGCGGGTAGACGTTGTAGCCACCGACGATCACCATGTCCTTCCTGCGGTCGCGAATGTAGAGGTAGCCCTCAGTGTCGAGTTCGCCGATGTCGCCGGTGTAAAGCCATCCCCCGCGCAGCGCCTCGGCGGTTTCCTGCGGCAGGTTCCGGTAGCCCTGCATGATCTGCGGGCCGCGGGCGCGGATCTCGCCCCGCTCGCCCGCGGCGAGCAGCCTTGTGCCGGTTTCCACGTCGACGATCTGGATCTCGGTCGCCGCGACCGCAATGCCGACCGAGCCGGGCTTGCGCACGCCCGCGCGCGGATTGAAGGAAAGCACCGGCCCGGCCTCGGTCTGCCCATAGCCTTCGAGGATCGGTGCGCCGACTGCCGCTTCCCAGCGCGCGAGAATCTTCTCGGCAAGCGGCGCCGCGCCGGAATAGCAGGTGTGCACGCGCGACCAGTCGGTGCGCGCAAAGTGCGGGTGCGCCATCAGCCCGACGAAGATCGTCGGACTGCCCGGAAAGATCGTGATCCGCTCCTCGCCGATCGCCGCGAGCAGCGTCTCGGGCTGGTAACGCGGCAGCACGACCAGGCAGCCGCGGCAGTTGGCCGCGAGAAAAAGCCCCATCGCCATCGCGTAGGCGTGAAAGAGCGGCATCGCACACAGGATCCGCTCGCCGCTTCCGGTGGGGAGCAGCCCTTCGCGCTGTGCGACGTTTGTTGCGATCGAACGGTGCGAGAGGTTGACGCCCTTGGCGCGGCCGGTGGTCCCCCCGGTGTACTGCAGGATCGCGAGCGCGTCCGGCTCCGGGAGACGTTCGAGCGGCACCGCCGTGCCGCGCGCGGCGGCAAGATCGCGCGCCCCGGCGCCCAGCGCCACGATCGTATCGACGCCTGCAGCCTTCGCGACGGGTGCAAGCGCGGACGCCGCGCCCGCGGCGGCAAGCAGCACGCGCGGGCGCGCATCGGTGAGGATTTCGCCAAGTTCGCGCGCCGTGTACAGCGGATTGAGCGGCACGTGCTGCGCACCCGCGGCGAGAATGCCGAAGGCCGCGATGCAGGCGTCGATCGAATTGGGAAGCACCGTTGCCACGCGCTCGCCGGTAACACCGCCCGCCGCAAGCTCCGACGCGAACGCCGCGACGCAATTCAGGTACTCGCGGTAGGTCAGGCGGTTCTCCCCTTGTACGAGCGCTTCGGCCTCGGGCGCCGCTCCGGCCGCGGCGGCAAGCATGTGCACGACGCTCGGGTGGACCTGCGCGAGCGGCGCACTCATGTACTGGAAACCCGCGCCAGGCTCGGGCGCAGGAGCATCGGGCCGTAGAGCGCGGCAAAGAGCAGAAACGCTGCCGACCAGGCGAGCGCGGAGAGAACGAGCACCCACGCACCGAGGCCCTGCACGGCGTAGGCAAGCCGCAGCAGCGCGGCCGCAAAAACCAAACCGTATGCCGCATGCATCGCGGGCACGACCACGGGCGGGCGACCGGTGTGGCGAAGCGCGATCCGCGTCATCAGTCCCGTCATCACCATGCCGAGCGCGCCGAGCGTGAACGCATGCGTCCACGCCTCGGCGGGCACCTGCGGCGTGAGTTCAGCAAGCGCGCGCAGCGCAAACGTTGCGAGAAACCACGCGAAGCCCAGGTGTAGCGTCCAAAGAAGCGGCTCGCCCGCGGTGCGCCAGCCGCGCCAGCGCCACGCCCGCACGCCCTGCACCGCAAACGCAAGGAGCGCCGCGGCCACCATCCATGGCGTCGGCGCGGCGGCGAGGTCCGCCGCTGCAAAAAGCACCATTGCCGTGGCGGTCGCGTATTCGAGCGGCACGTGGATCGCCGCCGCAGGCTCGCCACGGGCGCGCAGATAGGTGCGCGTGAAGGCAGGCGCAAGAAGCCCTCCGTAGAGCGAAAACAGGAACGCGAGCGCGTGCAGGCCGAGGCGGATCGCCCAACTCGCCTCCTCCGCCGGGCTGCGGCCGAGCGCGAGGTGAAAGAGAATGTTGCCAAGCGCAAGCGCGACGAGCGGCGGCAGCGACCACAGGAACAGGCGTTTGCGGCCGCTCCCGAGCACCGGCACGAGCAGCACGCAAAGCGCGGGCAGCAGCGCGCAGTCGAGGATCGCCACGATCGCCGGCGCAATCGAACCGCTCCAGAGCATTGCGGCACGGCCCGCAAGCCACAGCGCCGCAAGCAACGCGAGCGGCACGCCGCGCAGTTCCGCGGCGCCGGTCCAGCTCGGCAGCGCCGTGAGGAGCACCCCGCACACGATCGCCACCGCGAACCCGTACACCATTTCGTGCGCGTGCCAATGCGCGGGCACCGACGCGCCGTAGCCGAGCGCGAGCGCAAGCGGCCCGTAAAGCGCGCCCGCGAGCAGGAACGGCCGGAAGCCGCTCGACCAAAGCGCCGCGTCAAGCGTCACAACGCCTTGCCGATGATGTGCTTCATCACCTCGTTGGTGCCGGCGTAGATGCGATGCACGCGGGCGTCGGTCCACAGCCGCGAGATCGGGAAGTCGGTGGTGTAGCCGTAGCCGCCGTGCAACTGCAGGCAGGCATCGATCACGCGGTCGGCGACCTCCGTGACCCCGAGCTTCGCCTTCGCCGCGAGAACCGGCGTGAGCGCGCCTTGCGCGTGGAGCGCGATGCACTGGTCGAGGAACGGCCGCATGGCGTCGATCGCGGTGGCCACTTCGGCGAGGCGGAAGCGCGTGTTCTGGAATTCGAGGATCAGGTTGCCGAAGGCCTTGCGCGTGCGCACGTATTCGAGCGTCTGGTCGAACGCCGCCTCACACATCGAAAGCGAGCGGATCGCGACGATCAGGCGCTCCTGCACCAGGCCATGCATCAACATCCGCCAGCCGTCGTTCTCGCGCCCGAGGAGCGCCGCCGCCGGCACGCGCACGTCGTCGAAGAAGAGCTGCGCCGTGTCCTGGCCCTTGTTGCCGATCTTGTGCAGGTTCCTGCCCTTGCGGTAGCCGGGCGTCGTTGTGTCGACGAGGAAGAGCGACACGCCTTTCGCGCCCAGCGCGGGCTCGGTCTTCGCGGCGAGCACGATCAGGTCGCCGTTGATGCCGTTGGTGATGAAGGTCTTGGCGCCGTTGATCACGTACTCGCCGCCGACGCGGCGCGCGCTGGTGCGCATGCCCTGCAGGTCCGAACCGCTGTCGGGCTCGGTCATGCCGATCGAGCCGATCGCCTCGCCCGAGGCCATCCCGGGCAGCCAGCGCCGTTTCTGCTCCTCGCTGCCGAATTCGACAAGATAAGGCGCCACGATGTACGAATGCAGATCCCAGGACGGTGCGCCGATGCCCCAGTAGCCCAGTTCCTCCATCACGATCGCGTCGTACTTGAAGCCGCCGCCCGCCCCGCCGTATTCCGCCGGGATGCTCGTGCCGAGAATTCCGATCTCGCCCGCACGCCGCCAGATCGCTCGCGGCGTGATGCCCGCTTCCTCCCAGCTTGCGTACTCGGGAAGCACTTCATTGCGGATGAACTGGCGCACGGTGCGCCGGAACGCCTCGTGATCGCCTTCGTACAGGGTGCGCGGAATCGCGTGCTCCATGGCAGATGAATTCTAGGCCAAGCGCTTTACTCCGGCGCACCCTTCGGCCATCATCGTCGCCACAGCCGTTGACGCCACATCATGACGCGCAAATCGTTTCGCAGCCTGCTTGCCGCCGACGGGCCACTCGTCCTTCCAGGCGCGCACGACGCGCTCGCCGCACGGCTCATCCAGCGCGCCGGGTTCGAAGGGTTTTTCATCGGCGGCTTCGGCGTGGTTGGGGCGCGCTACGGCGTGCCGGACGTCGGGCTGAAGGCGCTCGGCGACATCTCGCAGGCGGTGCGCGACATCCTCGCGGCGTGCGACCTGCCGGTGCTCGTCGATGCGGACGACGGCTACGGCGACGTGAAAAACGTCGTCCACACGGTGCACACCTACGAGCGCATGGGCGTCGGCGCCCTATTCCTCGAGGATCAGCGCTGGCCCAAGCGGTGCGGCCACCTGGAAGGCAAAGCCGTGGTTCCGGTCGAGGAAATGGAAGCGAAGATCCGCGCCGCGACCACTGAGCGCATGAATCCCGACACCTTCATCATCGCGCGTACCGACGCGCGCGCGGTTACGGGACTGGATGACGCGATGCGCCGCGCCGAGCGCTATCTGCGCGCGGGCGCCGACTGCATCTTCATCGAAGCGCTGCGCACGGTGGAAGAACTCGAGCGCGTCGGCGAGGCCTTCAAGCTGCAGGTCGCGAATCCCCTCGCCGGCGGCATTTCGCCGATCCTGCGTCCCGAGGAATACTACCGCCTAGGCTTCAAGATCCTGCCCTACGGCATCGACCTCATCCTGCGCGTCACCCGCACCATGCAGCTCGCGCTCGAGGACATGCGCTCGGGCAAGTTCGAGCTCATGGGCACCGGCGCGAGCTTGCAGGAGTACCTCACCGCAGTCGAATTCGAGGAATGGAGCGGGATCGAAAGCCGTTATCGCGCCGGGGAGCGGGAGTGAAGACGGGACTCCAAGTCCACCGCAGGCGGTTTGTCCTCGCGTCCGGCGCACTTCTCGCCGCGCCGATCGCTTCACTCAATTGAGGCGCTTTCGCGCTCGATCGCATCGGAGCAGGAATCCTTAATTTCCCGAAACGAATCCGATAGTGCGCTTCGGCTTCGGTTCAGGCGGCGCAGCAAGCTCACGGATTGCGCGCACGATGCTTGTGATCGCCTCATCGTGCCCGGCGACGCGGCGCTCGAGCTCGTCCAGCTTCTTCGCCAGTTCGGCGTTAGCTGCGACCATCTCCCTCAAGCGCACGAAGGCCCGCATGATCGCGATGTTCGCTGCGATGGCGCGAGCACTGCGAAGCACCGAAGAGAGCATCGCGACCCCCTGTTCCGTAAAGGCGCTGACTGGCTTGCGGCGTCCACCCCAGCCGACGGACTCGACCAAACTTGAAGTCACAATCTGTGACTTCAAGTTTGCAGCCTCTTGTTCCGTAAGCTTAAACATGAAATCTCGCGGAAACCGATCGCGATTGCGCTTCACTGCCTGTATTAGCACCCTGGTCGGCACGCCGTAGAGATTCGCAAGATCCGCATCCAGCATGACCTTGTGGCCGCGCACAAGCTGGATGCGCGACGCAATGCGCTCGATGGGGAAGGGACGCGCGTTCACGACGTTTCCCCGAAGAACGCCGTAACGGCGTGTGCGTTGACGGTTCGCGACAGCCGAAAGAAGTGGCCCGGCTAGGAAGGGCTCGGGGTACCCGCGCCGGCCGTCTTCGCGTTTCGCTTTCTCAGCTTCTTCGCCTGCTTGGCGATCCGCTCCCGGTCCTTCTTGCCTCGCTGCTTCCTGCGCCTGGTCTGCACCGTTTCTGAGTGACTCAATGGGCCTCCGGTCGATATGCCGTTGAATTGCACGGTAGTTTGATCCATTTCTTCGCGCGTGGCTAACTCACGTCGGGCCCGCGGCCTTCAGGCTCAGCCCGAGATAGGTCTCGATCACGCGCGGATTGGCGGCGAGCGCGGCCGCTGCGCCTTCGAGCACGATTTCGCCGGTCTCGAGCACGTAGCCGTAGTCGGCGATCTGCAACGCGGCGCGCGCGTTCTGCTCGACGAGCAGCATCGAAACGCCGGTGCGCTTCAGCTCGGCGATGATGTGAAAGGTCTCGCGCACGAGTTGCGGCGCAAGACCGAGGCTCGGCTCGTCGAGGAGCAGCAGCCGGGGCCTGGACATCAGCGCGCGACCGAGCGCGAGCATCTGGCGCTCGCCGCCCGAAAGCGTCCCGGCGAGCTGGCTACTGCGCTCCTTGAGGCGCGGAAAGCGCGCGTACGCGGCCTCCATGTCGGCGGCGATCGCGCGCGCGCCCTCTGCGCGGCGGTGAAAGGCGCCGAGCCGCAGGTTGTCTTCGACGCTGAGCTCGGCAAAGAGCTCGCGCCGTTCCGGCACCAGGCACATCCCGAGCGCGACGCGCTCTTCGACCGTGGTTCCCGCGAGGTCCGTTCCCGCGTAGCGCATCGCGCCCTTCGAGGAAAGCAAGCCCATGATCGCGCCGAGGAGCGTCGTCTTTCCTGCGCCGTTCGGCCCGATCACGGTGACGATCGCGCCCTCGGCGACGCTGAGCCGCGCGCGGTGCAGCGCCTCGACCTTGCCGTACGAGACCGAAAGCCCGTCCACCTCGAGCGACGCGCTCACTCGATGCCTCCGAGGTACGCTTCGATCACCACCGGATCGGACTGGATCGCCCGCGGCAGCCCTTCGGCGATCTTCTCGCCGAAGTCCATGACCACCAGTCGGTCCACCAGCCCCATCACGAACTCCATATCGTGCTCAACGAGCAGAATGCTGATTCCTCCGGCGCGCAGCCGGCGCAGCAGGTCGGCAAGCGCCTGCTTCTCGCGCAAGCGCAAGCCGGCCGCGGGCTCGTCGAGCAGCAGCAGCACCGGATCGGCCGCGAGCGCGCGCGCAATCTCGACGAGCCGCTGCTGCCCGAGCGGCAGGCTCCCGGTCGCATCCGCAAGGTGTTCCCCGAGGCCGACGCGCTCGACCTGGAGCGAGGCTTCGTACAGCAGCAGACGCTCTTCGTCGCGCTCGAGGCGCAGCATCGCCGCTGTGGTTCCCCTGGAGCCGCGCAGGTGCGCGCCGATCGCGACGTTGTCGAGCACCGACATGCCGCCCACCAGGTTCACATGCTGGAACGTGCGCGCGATGCCGCGCCGTGCAATCTCGCGCGCCAGAAGCGCATCGATCCGCTCGCCGCGAAAGCGCATTTCGCCACCGTCGGCCCGCAGCACGCCGGTGACGATGTTGAAGACGGTGCTCTTGCCGGCGCCGTTCGGGCCGATGAGTCCGAGGATCTCGCCACTGCGCATCTCGAAGCTCAAGTCGTGCACGGCCGCGAGCCCGCCGAAGTTCTTGCGCGCCGCGCGCACTTCAAGGAGCGCCTCGCCCGCGGCCGGCTGTGCGCGTCTCGGAAGCGCCGGCGCCTCGACCGGCCGGCGCGCGGGCTCGTTGCGCCGCGCGAGGCGCGCGAACACCGGCATCAGCCCGTCGCGCGCGCGATGCAGGAGCGGCAGCATCAGCAGCCCGAACACGATCACCTCGTAGTTGCCGCTCTGCTCGAAAAACTTCGGCAGGATGTCCTTGAGCCACTCCTTGAGCAACGTCAGCAGCGACGCCCCGATCACCGCCCCCCACACCTGGCTCGCCCCGCCCACGACGGCCATGAACAGGTACTCGATGCCGATGTTGACGCTGAATGGTCCGGGGCTGACGAAGCGCAGGAAATGGGCGTACAGCCATCCGGAAAGCGCCGCGAGCAGCGCCGCGTAGAGGAAAATGACGAGCTTCAGGCGCGCCGTATCGATGCCGAAACTCTCCGCCATGGTGCCGCGGAAGCGCAGCGTTCGCACCGCGCGCCCCGCGCGCGAATCGAGCAGGTTCCTCGCGCCCAGGAGCGCGGCGAGCGTCGCAATCCAGATCAGGACGTAGGACTCGCGCCCCGTGTTCACGATCCATCCGAGCAGTGTCACGGGCGGGATGTCCTGGATGCCGTCGTATTTGTTGAGGATCTCCAGGTTGCCGAATACGTAGTACACCGCGATTCCCCAGGCGATGGTGCTGAGCGGCAGATAGTGGCCCGAGAGCCGGACAGTGATCGCTCCGAGCGCGAGCGCGGCAAGACCCGCCACGAGCAGCCCGGCACAGAGCGTGAGCCAGGGCGACACCCCGTACTTCGTCGCGAGCACCGCAGTGGTGTAGGCGCCGAGCCCGACGAATACCTGCTGCCCGAACGACATCAATCCCGCGACGCCCGTGAGGAGCACGAGTCCCAGCGCCACCAGCGTCGCAAGTCCGATGAAATTCATCAACGTGACGTAGAACTCCGGCAACACGAACGGCGCCAGCGCGAGCGCGACGATGCACGCGAGGAACGTGGTGCGCGCCGGCGTCACTCTTCCTTCTCCTCTTCGACGTGGTGCGAGCGCAGCGAGAGCCACACCAGCATCGGAATGATCAGCGTGAAGACGATGGTTTCCTTGTACGCGCTCGCCCAGAACGAGGAGAACGACTCGAGCAGGCCGACCGCGAGCGAGCCGGCCGCGGCGAGCGGGTAGCTCGCCATGCCGCCAAGCAGCGCTCCGACGAACCCCTTCAGCCCGATGAGGAACCCGGTGTCGTAGTAAAGCGTGGTAATCGGCGAGATCAGGATGCCGGAAAAGGCGCCGATGAACGCCGCAAGCAGAAAGCTCAGGTGCCCGGTCAGCACGGTCGGAATGCCGACGATCCGCGCGCCGACGCGGTTCATTGCGGTCGCGCGCAGTGCCTTGCCGTACACCGTGCGCTCGAACAAGTACCACAGCGCAAGAATGAGCAGCGCGCTGGCAACGACCACCCAGACGCTCTGCGCGGTGATGGTCACCACGCCGAGGCTGAATTTCGCGTCCCAGAACGGACGCGAGCGCAGCCCTTCGCCGCCGAAGAACACGAGCGACAGCCCGGTGAGCACGTAGTGCACCGCCATGGAGACGATGAACAGCACCAGCACCGAGGCGCTTGCAAGCGGCTGGTAGGCGATGCGGTACACGATCGGCCCGAGCGGCACCACCATGGCGAGGACCAGCAGCACGAGCATCCAGTGCTCGAGCCGGCGCGGCGCCGCCCACCAGACGGCGGCCGCCACCGCGAGCGGCAGAACCACGTAGAGGAGCGCGATGTGCGGCAGGCGCCGCCAGGCGCGCTCGCGGGTCGCGACGAACGTCTCGATCGCCGCTGCCGCAAGCCCGCCAAAGGCGAGAATGTAAATGGTTCCGGGAACGCGGCCCGCCTCGAGCATCGCGAGCGAAAGCGCCGCGAACGTGATGAATTCGCCCTGCGGCACGAAGATGACGCGCGTCACGGTGAACACGAGCAGCAGCGCGAGCGCGAGCAGCGCGTAGATCGCGCCGTTGGTGA
>CAZXAR010000024.1:0-28689 GCA_964638135.1 uncultured Enterobacteriaceae bacterium
GGATGTGCGCCGAAGCGTTGAGCGTGCGCCGCGCGCCGCGCCAGTCGTCGATGTGGTACTTGGTGAACGGCAGCCCGGTCTTCTCGAAAAAGCGCGCCCAGCCGATCCGGTCGATCCAGTCGATCATGCGCTCCCAGGGCCGCGCGTCGGCCTTGTAGGTGTTGAGGATCGTCTTCACCACGGCGGCGACCTCGGGCCAGCGCGGCGCGTTGTTCGGCAGCCCGGAGGCGACCAGCTTGTGAAAGGTCGGCTTCGAGCGCGCGTTCGAATTCTTGCCGCCCACCCAGATCGCGATCTTCGAGTGCTCGGGGTCGTTGATCTGCATCGGCGGGCACGGCGGGTAGCAGGCGCCGCAGCAGATGCATTTCTTCTCGTCCACCTCGAGCGAGGGCTTGCCGTTGACGAGCGCCGGCCGGATCGCGGCCACCGGGCAGCGCGCGACCACCGCCGGCCGCTCGCAGACGTTCGCCACCAGGTCGTGGTTGATCTTGGGCGGCTTGGTGTGCTGGACGATGATCGCGATGTCGGCCTGGCCGCCGCAGTTGATCTCGCAGCACGAGGTCGAGAGCTTCACCCGGTTGGGCATCTCGCACTTGACGAACTCGTCGTACAGCTCGTCCATCAGCGCCTTCACCACCCCCGAGGCGTCGGTGCCCGGGATGTCGCAGTGCAGCCAGCCCTGCGTGTGCGCGATCATCGACACCGAGTTCGCGGTGCCGCCGACCGGGAAGCCGGCCTCGGTGAGCGCGCCGATGAGCGGCTCGACCCGGGCGGGATCGGCGAGCATGAACTCGATGTTGGAGCGCGCGGTGAAGCGCACGTGGCCGTCGGCGTACTGGTCCGCGATATCGCACAGCGTGCGGATCGTGTAGACATCCATCTGGCGCTGCGTGCCGGCCTTCACGGTCCAGATCTCGTCGCCGCTCTTCGCCCGGTGCATCAGCACCCCGGGGCGCGGATGATCGTGGTAGATCCACTGGCCGTAGTTCTTGCGCATCAGCGGATGCATGAGCGGCATCGGGTCCGGCGCGCCGCTCTCGATCGGTTGTCTCTGCTGGGCTTGGGCCATCGCTTTCTCCGCTAGACGGTTGCGGCGCCGCTCAGGCGGCGCTCTTCTTGCGTTCTTCCCACTTGGCGACCTGCACGTCCCAGTCGTCGGTCCGCACGTAGGGGTTGTTGCGCGGCTCGGCGATCATGTTCGGGTCGATCGGCAGATCGAGCGCCTCGAGGAAGTTCACCAGTCCGATGCGGTCGATCGTCTCGCCGACGCGCTCGTGCTCGAGCGCGTTCTCGGCGAAGAAATCGAGCACCGAGCGCGCGATCTCCTTCAGCTTCTCGAAATCCTCGTCGGTTTCGAGCTTGAGGAACGGCACCACCACCGTGCCCATCGTGGCGCCGATCTTGAGCACGCCCTTGCCGCCCACCAGGATCGATGCGCCGCGCTGTCTGCCGGGCAGAAGCCCGCCGCGGATCACGTTGATGCAGTGCACGCAACGCACGCAGTCCTTGTTGTCGACGACGAGCCGCAGCTCGTCGTCGAGCTCGGCCACCGAGTGGTGCGGGCCGGCCTTCACGGCGTCCTTCTTCACCACCTGGATCGCCTTCGTGGGGCAGCGCGTCACCACGTCGTTGACGAGGTCCGTCATGCCGTGCTCGGCGAAGTACTTGCGCGCGTACTCGTTGTTCACCTGCATGTTGTCGCGCCAGGTGCCGATCACGGCGAAGTCCGAGCGCTGGATCGCGTTGACGCAATCGTTGCCGCAGCCGGAGAACTTGAACTTGAACTTGTACGGCAGCGCGGGGCGGTGCATGTCGTCGAGGTTGGAATTGATCACCTCGCGCAGCGCGCGCGCCTCGTCGTAGCAGGAAACCTCGCAGCGCGACGACCCCACGCAGGCCATCGAGGTGCGCAGCGCGGGCCCCGCCCCGCCCAGGTCGAAGCCGAATTCGTTCAGGGCATTGAACGCGTCCTGCACCTTGTCGCTCCGCACGCCCTGGAACATGATGTCGCCGGACTGGCCGTGGAACGCGATCAGGCCCGAGCCGTGCTCTTCCCAGATGTCGCAGAGCTTGCGCAGGGTCCTGGTGTCATAGTGCATTCCAGCCGGGGGCTGCACCCGCAGCGTGTGGAACTCCGCGGCGGCCGGATACACCGGCTTCTCGTTTTCGTCCTTGAGCTCGGTGAAGCGCGGGATCACGCCGCCGCCGTAGCCGAACACCCCCACCGTACCGCCCTTCCAGTAGCCCTTGCGCGTGCGGTACGAGGCCTCGAGCTGGCCGAGGAGGTCGACCATCATGTCGTTGTCCTTCGCCAGGCGCTTGAGCCCCGTGACGAAACTGGGCCAGCGGCCCGACTCCAGTTGGTCGAGCAAAGGGGTTTCGTGCTGCTTTTTCGCCATGGATCCTCCTCCGGTGAAGCCGGCGACCCTCGGGCGCGCGGCAATGCATCGGACTGTAGCCGGGCCGGGCCGATCCCGGTAGCTCCCCGGTGGGTATGCGGCATACCCCACATGGGTTATGGGCCGCTCGCCTACCGGGGAATAGGCAGGGCGCGCGCCAGCCGTTTCAATCTCCGGTCGATCACGCCGCGCCGCGGTGAGAAGGATTTGCGATGGCCGCGCTGAAGTCGCTGGACAAGTTCATCGTGCCGCTCGGCGGCCAGGGAATCGAGTTGCAAGAGATCCTGCACGCCGAGGGCGGAATGGCGCTATTGCGGCTGCGCATCCGCGAGGGCAAGCGCTTTACCGTTTTCGACATCGACGCCGGCACGGCGCGGCGCTGGGGCGAGGCGATGCTCGCCTGGGCACGAGAGCAGCCGGCCGGGCGCTAGGGGGACCGTCATCGAACCGGACCGGCCGCCGTGCATGGAGCTCTCGTTCGCGGTTTCGGGGGGGCGGCTGGCGCGGGATCACTCGTTCGCGCTTTGGCAGGCGCTCGAGCGGGCGGCGCCGTGGCTCGCCGGAGAACAGGCGCTCGCCGTGCTGCCGGTGCGCGCGGCGGCGAGCGGCGACTTTCTGCTCCTCAATCGCCGCAGCCGACTGCTGATGCGCCTGCCCGAGGCGCGCATCGCGGCGGCGCTCGAGCTTTGCGGGCGGCGGCTCGAAGTCGCGGGCGAGGCGTTGCACCTTGGCAAGGCGGCCTCGCGCCCGCTTGCCGCGCACGCAACGCTGTACTCGCACCGGGTCGCCGCGGAAGCGACGGACGAAAGGGAATTCGTCGCCCAGGTCGCGCGCCAGCTCGGCGAACTCGGGATCCACGCCGAGTTCATCGTCGGCCGGCGCTCGAGCACGCGCGGGCCGGGCGGCACGCTGACCGGATTCAGCCTGATGCTCGCCGCGCTGCCGCCCCGCGTCTCGCTCGCGCTGCAGGCGGCAGGGCTCGGGGCGCACCGCAAGCTCGGCTTTGGCGTGTTCCTGGGGCACCGGTTCATCGCCGCGGTCGGCAGCGAAGAGCTGGAGCACGAACGCAGAACGGCAAGGAATACCTGAGAGGAGAACGGAACCATGGCATATGTCATCGACGGCGCCGAGCACGCAACCGACGACGAAGGCTACCTGCTCGAGCCGAACTACAGCGACGACGCGCCTCCGGTCATCGCGCAGGCCGAAGGCATCGCGCTCACCGGCGCGCACTGGGAGGTGATCCGCTTCATGCGCGAGCAGTACCGCGAGCATGGGCACACGCCCAACTTCCGCAACATGCTGAAGGAATTTGCCGAGAGCGTGCGGCCGGGCAGCGACAGCAAGTACTTGTACGGTCTCTTTCCGGCAGGCCCTGCCAGACAGGCCGCGAAGATCGCGGGGCTTCCCAAGCCCTACGGCAAAGGCGGATACTGAGTCGTGAACATGCGGTGCAGACGCTGATGAGCCAGAACCTGGCGACCAAACCGACCGTCACGCTCGACTTGACGGGCCTCACCTGCCCGGCCCCGCTGCTGGGCGCCAAGCGGGTTCTCGACGACCTCGATGCCGGGCAGGTTCTGCTGCTCGTGTCCGACTGCCCGGGCACGTTCGACGACGTCTCGGCCTGGGTCAACCACACCGATCACGAGTTGATCGGCACCGAAAAGGGCGAAGGACGGCGCATCCATTACTACCTTCGCAAGGGCCACAGCGCGCCGCTCAAGGCAAACGTCGTGCTCGACATCCGCGGCGTGTCCTGCCCGGGTCCGATCGTCGAGGCGAAAAAACTGCTCGACGGGATGAAGAGCGGCGAAATCCTGCAGCTCATCTCGAGCTGCCCCGGCTCGCCCGACGACGTCCGCGCGTGGACCAAATCGACCGGGCTCGAACTGGTCGCGGCGCGCGCCTCGGCGCGCAACGTGCACGAATTCTTCATCCGCAAGAAGTGATGGCGCTGCGGGTCAAGACGGTCTGGTTCAAGAATGCCGGCGGCCGTTCCGCGGCCGAGGTCGCCTCGGTGCTCGCCTCGACGATCTGGCGGCTCGCGGACAACACGGTGTCGAACCTGTCCAAGGCCGACTGCGACATCGTCACGCCCGAGCGGGGGATCCGCGTTCTCGGCGAGGTGGCCGCATTCCTGCTGCACATGAGCGACCGCATGGTCTACCGCCGCGTGAGCGACGAAGAGCGCGCCCAGCTCATCCAGTCGGCGGGCCGGCGGCTGGCGGAAATCATGCGCGACAACATCCGCGAGATGGTGGGCGAGGACGGGTTCGACTACCGCGCCAATTTCATCGACCTCGTGAACCGGCGGGCCGAGGACTACTCGACTTTCGAGTGCGCCCCGGACAAGCCCAGTTTTCCCCTGCTGCGCTATCTTGGCCTCGCGGTCCGCGAGTTGATGCTGGACTCGGACAAGCCGTGGGTCGCCGATCAGATCATGGACATCCAGGCGCCCGAAGCGCTGGGCACGCTCAAGCGAACCCTCGACGGCTTTTACCCGCGCGCCAAGAAATCGGCATGACCGCCGCCGGTCGCGCGCTCGACCTCGGCGCGAGCGAGGCGTATGCAAGGTGGCGCGCAACAAAACTGGCTGGACATCCGGGCAGGCTCGAGGAGCTCGTCGTCGAGGTGCGCGATCCGCGGCGCCTCGCCGAGTCCGAGCGCGGCGCGTTGCTCGAACGCTGCGCGCGCGCCAACATGGCGCTGTACGCAAGCACCCTGGGGCGGGATCCGGACAAGGAAATCCCGCGGCAGCTCGGCCTGCAGCTCGGCCTTTCCCGCATGGACGCCAATTACCTCGCCGACGACGACGGCATCAGCCCGATCGCGGTGGCCGCGGGGGGAAAGCGCGCCGAGTTCATTCCGTATACGAACCGCGCGATCCGGTGGCACACCGACGGCTATTACAATCCGCCCGGGCGCGCGATCCGCGCCTTCCTGCTCCACTGCGTCGAGGAGGCGCAAAGCGGCGGCGAGAACGGCCTGCTCGATCCGGAGATCATCTACATCCTGCTGCGCGACGAGGACCCCGAGCATGTTCGCGCGCTCATGGCCGGCGACGCGATGACGATTCCGGCGCGCGGCGAAGAAGGCGCGCAGGACCGGCCGGCGCAAGGCGGACCGGTGTTTTCGGTCGATCCCGAAGGCCACCTGCACATGCGCTACACCGCGCGCAGCCGGAGCATTCAGTGGAAGGACGATCGCGCGACCGGGTCGGCCGTGCGCGCGCTGGAAGGGCTCCTCGCGGGCGCCGCGGCGCGCTGGGCTTTTCGCGCCGCGCTCAAACCGGGATGGGGCCTGGTCTGCAACAACGTGCTGCACGACCGCCGCGCGTTCAGCGACTCGGATGCGCGGCGCCGGCTTCTGTACCGCGTCCGCTACCACGACCGCGTGGCGTCAGAGTAAGCTTGCCGGCACTCCATACAAGGAGAGGACCATGCCCGGACCCACCGAATCGATCATGGGCGCGAAGGGCGCGCCGGATCCGAAATTCCGTTTCGCGCCCCCGGAATGGACGCCCGACGCGGCGCGCTCCGTCGCCAGGCAGGAAAACCTCGAACTCGGCGAGGATCATTGGGAGACGGTGCGGGCACTGCAGGAGTATTTCGCCAGGAACCAGGGCAATGCCGCGATCAACCTGCGCGATCTCAGCGACGCGCTCGAGGAGAAGTTCCACCACAAGGGCGGAATGAAGTACCTGTACCGCCTGCTGCCCGGCGGCCCGATCGCGCAAGGCTGCCGGCTGGCGGGTCTCAGGCCCCCGCCGGGCGCCATCGACCGCGGTTTCGGCAGCGTGGCGTAGGCATCGCCCCGCGAACCGGGTCGGGGTCCGTGGACCCGCGGTTTCGCTTCGCGCCGCCGGACTGGACGCCGGATGACGCGCTCGCGCTGGCGCGCAGCGAAGGGCTGGAGCTCGGCGAGGACCACTGGGAGACGCTGCGCGCGCTGCAGGAATACTTCGCGCGCCACGAGGGCAAGGAGATCCGGCGGCGCGCGCTGCACGACGCGCTCGAGGAGAAGTTCCATCACAAGGGCGGCATGAAGTACCTCTACATGCTGTTTCCGCGCGGCCCGGTGGCGCAGGGCTGCCGGCTCGCGGGGCTCAAGCCTCCCGCGGGGTCGTTCGATCCGAGCTACGGCAGCGTCGCGTAGCGGCTAGCGCGGTTTTTCGCGCGCGGCGAGGAGCGCCTCCCCCGCCCAGACCTGAACCCACGCGCCGCGAAATGGGCTTTCATACCCGGGGCCCGGACCGTCGCGCGCGTAGCGCTTGCGCTCGACCACGATGACCTGCCCCGCGGGATGCGCCGCGACCCAGGGCGCGAGTTCGGGCTGATCGAGGATTTCGATCGGCGTGCGCAGCCTGCCGACGAAGTTGTACTGGGCGTGATACTTGCCGAGGTGCGCCAAGGGAATGCCAAGGCGCTGCAACTCCGCGAGGTGTTCGGCCGCGGGACGCGGGTCGCCGTAGCGCACGATCGAAGGCACTACGCCCGCGCCGATCACGAGGATCGTTCCGAATGTCGCAAAGCCGAGCGCACGCGCCTGCGCCATGGTCGCTCGGCGCGCGAACGCGAGCAGCGCCGGAAACGCGAGCGCCGATGCCGCGATCGTCCAGACGGGCAGCAGTGCGGACCACTCGGGAAGTTCGAGCGCTTCGGGACGCGCCCTCGCCAGGCCGAGAACCGCGGGTATGGCGAGATAGGCGATCGCCGGCGGAAGCATCTCCCAGCCGCGCGCGGGCGCCATCGGCCGCGTCAGCGCGTATCCGGCAAGGAGCGCAAACGCAGGAAGCATCGGCAGCAGGTACTTCGCCTGCTTGCCGCTGACGAACGAGAACGCGGCGAGCGTCAGCACGATCCACGCGGCGAGAAAGCGCGCGCCGGAATTCCCGGCGCCGAATTCGACCGCGCGCAGCCCGCGCCACAGCGCCGGCCAGAGCAGCCACGGAAAGAGAACCAGCGGGAGCAGCGGCAGGTAATACCACCACGGCGCGCGGTGCGCGAACGATTCGGCGACGCGGCCCGCGGTCTGGCCCCAGAAGATCGCGCGCCGGTATTCTTCACCGCCGAAATGGCCGGCCGGAAGCGCCCACGCGAGCGCAATTGCCGCACCCAGGACGACAGCGGCGAGCAGGCCCGGGTACCAGCGCGCGGGCGCAGTCCTTGCGGCGGCGGCCCACCAGGGCGCGGCCAGAGCAACCGGAAGCACGTGCAGAAGCACCACCGGTCCCTTGGCGAGGACGCCGAGGCCGAGCGCCGCCCCGAGCCAGAGAAACCCGGCACGTGGCTCGCCGCGCGAAGCGCGGACCATGCCAACCGCCCCGATCATCACGCACAGCATCAGGAGCAGATCGAACATGGTGAGCGTGACGAACGCGGCAAAGAGGAGCGTGCCGAACAGAACCCAGGCTGCGGCCACGCCGACGGCGCGCTCCGCGGGCCAGAGCAGGCGCGCCAGGTACTGCAGCAGGAGCAGCGCGGCAAACGCGCACAGCGGCGCGAGCAGCCGCGGCCACCATTCACTGACGCCGAAAACCGCCCAGCCGAGATGCATCAGCCAGAACAGCAGCGGCGGCTTGTGGCTGTACGGCTCGCCGTTGACATGGGGCACGAGAAAATCGCCGCGCAACCACATTTCCCATGCGACGCTCGCATAACGCGTCTCGTCCACCGGCCACAGCGGCCGCAGCCAGATCGAGGCGACCGAAAACGCCGCCCAGGCAAGCACCAGCACGACCAGCCAGCGATCGCGCGCCAGCTCGCGCATCAAGGGCGCAGCGAACCGTCGGCCGGAATCGCAGGACCCTCGAGCGCCTCGTCAACGTCGGCGCCGAGCGTCCTGCCGTGACGAAATCGGCGATAGAGCCGGACCCCGATGACGCCGGAGACCGCGAAGAGCAGCACCGCGATGGCGATTCGGGGAACGGCGCCCAGCTCCACGCCGCTCCCGGCGAGCGCAAAGACGAGCGTCTGCGGAACGTAGCCGGCGAGCGAGCCAAGCAGGAACGGCCGCGCGTGGACCCTGGACACGCCCGCGGCGAGATTGGTGGCGAAATTGTTGCCCACCGGAAGGAGCCGGATGAGCAGCGTCATCCAGAAGGGGTGGCAAGCGAGGAAGTCCTCGACCCGCTTCACGCGCGCTCCAAGCCGCGCGCTCACGAGCGGCCGGCCGATCACGCGCGCGTAGAAGAACGACAACGCGCAGCCGATGACGGTGGCAGCAAGCGCAAGCAGCGTGCCCAGGCCGGCGCCGAACGCGTAGCCGCCCAGGAAACTCACCACGTGGCGCGGCAGCGCGAGCGCGGTTGCCAGACCTCCGACGCACAGGAACAGCAGCTCGCCTGGAATCCCCTTGCCGCGAACCGAACGATCGACCCACGATTCGCTGAGCAGATCGGCGGCGACGCCGAGCTGGATGAAGTAGGCGACCGTGACCAGCGTCGCGAGCAGCGCAAAACCGGAAAGCAGGGCGCGCGCCTTCATGGGCGGGACACTTCGGTCGTTTCCGGGCGCTTCATGCGCCGCTGCAGCCACAGGACGGCCGCGAGATCGACCATGCCCACCCAGAGGCGGTCGTGAACGCCGTAGTTCGAGCGTCCGGCGAGACGCGGCCGATGGCGCACCGGGACCGACAGCGTGGCGCCGCCATTGCGCTGCACGAGCGCGGGAAGGAACCGATGCATGTGGTCGAAGAACGGCAGCTCGAGATAGGCGGCCCGCTCGATCAGCTTGAGCCCGCAACCGGTATCCGGCGTCGCGTCGCGCAGGAGCCGCGACCGCACGGCATTGGCGATGCGCGAGGAAAGCCGTTTCAGCGCGCTGTCGCGACGCGAGGTGCGACGGCCGGTCACGAGCTTCAGATTCGCCGGCTGCGCCGGATCGTCCCGCGCCGCGATCAGTTTCGGCAGATCCGCGGGATCGTTCTGACCGTCGCCATCGAGCGTCGCGATCCACCCGCCCCGGGCGGCGCGCACTCCCGTCAGGAGCGCCGCGCTCTGTCCGCACGCCTGGCGGTGGCTCAGCACCCGCAGCCGCGGATCGCGCTCGAGCGCCTCGCGAAGGAGGCGCGGCGTGCCGTCCCGGCTTCCGTCGTCGACGAAAATCACCTCGTATTCATAGCGCGCCGCGAGCGCCGCGTGGATCTCCTCCAGCAGCGTCCGAATGCTGCCCTCCTCGTTGCGCACCGGCACGACGACGGAAAACTGGACGATGCCGCTCGCGCGTGCGCTGGCTGACACTTTCAATCGAAAAGTTGCAATTATCGCACCCGAACTCTCCCCCGGCATAGCCCGCCATACCGGTGTTCGCCTGCGTGTCGCGCTCGGCAAAGGCGCGCACGCTTCTTGACGCGCCTCAATAACCGCCGGCCGCAGGCGCCTATACTGGGCGTGCCCCAACGAGGAAAGGGTCCATCATGGATGATGCCGTCGTTTCCCCCCGCGACAAGCTTGCCCAGGATCTGCGCGTCGTCCTCGCCGATGTCGAGGAACTCGTCCGCGCCACCGCGAACGAAACCGGCGAGCGCGTGAAGGCGGTCCGCGGGCGTCTCGAGGCAAACCTGCAAAGCGCCAAGGCGCGAGTCGTTGAACTCGAGGAAGACACGGTCGAGCGTGCCAGGGCCGCCGCCGCTGCGACCGACCGCTACGCGCACGAAAATCCGTGGCAGACCGCGGGAATCGCAGCCGGAATCGGGCTGCTCATCGGCGTGCTGATCGGGCGCAAGATCTAGGGAAGCTTGAGCAGGCGGCGCGCGTTTCCTTCGTAGATCGCGTGACGCTCCTCCGGCGAGAGGTCGAGCCGGTCGATGATCTCGATCGTGGTGCGCGTGTACATCGAGCCCTTTTCCGGGTCGAACGGAGAGTCGGACGCGAACAGCACGCGCCCGGGGCCGAAGAACTTCAGCCCGCACTTGGTCGCTTCCCAGGCGCCGAACAGCGCGGTATCGGCGTAGAACAGCCGGAAATAGTCGAGCGGCCGCTTCCTGAGCTTTTTCAGCAGCCGGCCGTAATCGATGTCGGAGGTGCGCTTGCCGAGCTGGTCCCAGCCGGGACCGACGCGGCCCTCGAAGTACGGGATCATGCCGCCCATGTGGTGCGTGATCACCTTGAGGTCCGGATGCCGGTCGAACAGCCCCGCGAACACGATGTGCGCCATCGCGACGCTGGTCTCGTAGGGCCAGCCGAACGTCCACCAGATCTCGTAGTGGCTCCGGCTCTCCTTCCGGTAGTCGGGAAAGTCGGCGCCGCGCGCCGGGTGCAGCCAGATCGGCAGGTCGAGCCTCGCCATCAGGTCGAACAGCGGCAGCGTCTCGGGCGCGGTCAGCGGACGGCCGAGCACGTTCGTGAACACCTGCACGCCGACCGCGCCCAGTTCGCGGACCGCGCGCCGCGCTTCGCGCAGCAGCCCGCGCGGATCGTTCATCGGCAGCGAGGCGATGAACGCCGGAAAGCGCTGCGGATGCCTGTGCACGAGTTCCGCCATGCCGTCGTTCGCGAGGCGCGCCATCTCGGTCGAGAGCGGCGGCGGCCCGAACGCCTCGATCGGCGGCGAACCGAGGCAGATCACCTGTGCGTAGTCACCGAAACGGTCCATGATGCGGAACCGCTCGTCCAGGTCCACGATGCTGGGGATCTCGCGTACGCGCCGGTGCATGTCCTTGCCGTTGGGCGCCACCTTGAGCATCCGGTCGTAGAACTTCTTCGGAAAAATGTGATTGAAGATGTCGAGCTTCATGCCGTTGTGCTCCCCTTGTGGCGCGAATCGCGTTGTATCATGACACAGAAGGAGAGGACTGCATGACAAGGACGAGGTCCACCGCCGCTCTGCGCCGCGCGCGTGTCCCCAGGGGAGTCGCGCTGCTGCGCGACCCGCTGCTCAACAAGGGCATGGCGTTCACCGAAAAGGAACGCAATGCGCTCGGTTTGCGCGGGCTGCTGCCGCCCCATGTGCACACCCAGGAGGAACAGGCGGAACGCTTTCTCATCCTGCTGCGCGGCAAGAGCAACGACCTCGAGAAATACATCGAACTGAACGCGCTGCGCGACCGCAACGAGGCGCTGTTCTTTCGCGTCATCTGCGACCATCCGGACGAGATGATGCCGCTCATCTACACGCCCACGGTCGGGCTCGCGTGCCAGAAATTCGGCAACATCCTGCAGCGCACGCGCGGGCTTTTCATCGGCGCCAACGACCGCGGCAACATCGCGGCCGTGCTGCGCAACTGGCCGCATCGCGACGTCGGCATCATCGTGCTCACCGACGGCGAGCGCATTCTCGGGCTGGGCGACCTGGGCGCGCACGGCATGGGGATCCCCGTGGGCAAGCTTTCGCTGTACACGGCGTGCGCCGGTGTTCACCCGCACCGCTGCCTGCCCATCGTGCTCGATTCCGGCACCGACAACGAGCCGATGCGCAACGACCCCTTCTACGTCGGTCTGCGGCGCAAGCGCCTGCGCGGCCGGCCGTACGACGAGCTGGTCGAAGAGCTGATCCAGGCGACGCAAAAGGTGTTTCCCGGCTCGCTGCTCCAATTCGAGGATTTCGCCAACACCAACGCGTTCCGGCTGCTGCACAAGTATCGCGACCGAATCTGCACGTTCAATGACGACATCCAGGGAACCGCGGCGGTTGCGCTCGCCGGCGTGCTCTCGGCGCTCAAGGTCACGGGCAGCGCGCTGCGCGGGGAGCGGATCCTGTGCCTCGGCGCGGGCGAGGCCGCCACCGGGATCTGCGATCTCGTGATCTCCGCAATGCGGGCCGAAGGGATGCCGGAAGCCGAGGCGCGCAAGTGCTGCTGGCTGTTCGATTCGCGCGGCCTGGTGATCGCCGGTCGCAAGGACCTCGCCGAGCACAAGATTCCCTACGCGCACGAGCACGCTCCGATTCCGGATTTCGTCGCCGCTGTGGAGCGGCTCCGGCCGACGGCGATCATCGGCGTCGCCGCGGTCGGCGGCACGTTTTCGCAGCCGGTGCTCGAGGCGATGGCGCGGATCAACGAGCATCCGATCGTGTTTGCGCTCTCGAACCCGACGTCGAAGTCGGAGTGCACCGCGGAACAGGCCTATCGCTGGACCGGCGGCCGCGCGCTGTTCGCCTGCGGCAGCCCGTTCGACCCGGTGACGCTCGGGGGCCGCACCTACGTGCCGCGCCAGGGCAACAATTCGTACATCTTTCCGGGAGTCGGTCTGGGCGTGCTGGCAAGCGGCGCACGCCGAGTCAGCGACGAGATGTTCCTCGCGGCGGCCCGCTCGCTCGCGGACCAGGTGACGCGGGCCGATCTCGAGCAGGGGAGCCTCTACCCGCCGCTGCAGCGGATCCGGGATGTGTCGGCCCGGATCGCGGCCGCGGTCGCGGATGTCGCGTACCGCAGCCGACTTTCGGCGCGGCGCAGGCCGCGCAACGTGCTCGCCCACGTGCGCGCCCAGATGTACGACCCGCGCTATCCGCGCTACGCGTGATCCGCCGTGGCAGGTGCGACGATCCTGCACGAAATCCGGTTCGGGCCCGCCGGCCTGTTCGAGGTCGTCGAGGGAAACCTGCTCGCCGAGCCGGTGGAGGCGATCGTCAATGCCGCGAACGGCATGCTCGCGCACGGCGGCGGCGTCGCGGGGATCATTTCTCGCGCCGCCGGCCCCGCACTGCAGCTGGAGTCCGACCGCATCGTGCGCGAGCGCGGAATGCTGCCGACCGGCTCGGCCGTCGTCACGACGGCGGGGGACCTTCCGTTCAAGGGCGTGATCCACGCCGTCGGGCCGCGTCACGGCGAAGGCGACGAGGAAGCCAAGCTCGCGCGCGCGCTCGCGGCCGCGTTCCGCTGCGCTCACGAGGCCGGCTGGGCGTCGCTATCCTTTCCGGCCGTCTCGAGCGGCATCTTTGCGGTTCCGGCGGAGATCTGCGCCCGCGCCTATGTCGGCGCGGTGCGCGGCTGGTTTGCTTCCCAGCCCGCGTCGTCCCTGCGTAATGTCCGGCTCTGCCTGCGCGACCAACCGATCATCGAAGCCGTCCTCAAGGAGCTGATGCGATGAAATCCATCATTTTCGCCCTGCTTGCCGCGGCGCTCGCGGCCCCCGCGTTCGCCCAAGGGCAACAAGCAGTCGCCAAGGCCACGTTTGCCGGCGGCTGTTTCTGGTGCGTCGAGGAAGCATTCGACATGGTTCCCGGCGTGGTTTCGACTACCTCGGGCTACATCGGCGGCCACAAGAAGAAACCGACCTACCAGGAGGTGTCCGCGGGCAGGACTGGCCACACCGAGGCGGTGGAGGTCACATTCGATCCGAGCAAGGTGAGCTACGAGAAGCTGCTCGACATCTTCTGGGTCAATCACGACCCGACCTACAACGACCGGCAGTTCTGCGATCACGGCAGCCAGTACCGGCCGGCGATCTTCTACCACTCGGACGAGCAGAAACGTCTCGCCGAGGCGTCCAAGGCGAAGTTCGGCACGCTGAAAACGTTCAAGGGGGCGATCCTGACGCCGATCGTGCAGGCCGGCGAATTCTGGCCGGCCGAGGATTACCACCAGGGCTACCACATGAAGAACCCGGCGCGGTACAAGTTCTACGTCACGGGTTGCGGGCGCTACGCGCGCCTGGACGAGCTGTGGGGAAAGCTGCGGAAGTAATGCGAGCGCGACGAGGGTCGGGAACGGGCGGGCGGATCAGTCGACGTAGCGTCCCAGGCGCACCATGGTCGTGCCCGGTCTGAGCTGGCGCAGCGACGGCATGACCAGCACGCAGTCGTCGTAGGGGGTCCGCCAGACCGCGTCCCCGTCCTGCGCGACCACCGTCCCCTTGTTCCGGACGATCTCCAAGCCCCTGAACTGCGCGGCGAAGCGGAAACCCATCGTCTTTGCCACCACGGGCTCGGTGACCCGGATGAGACGCTGGCGGGAAGGCGGCGCGAGGCGCAGCCGGGGTTTCGCCCATGACTGCTCGACGGCGCCCGTCACCGCGAGAAAGCGCAACGCCGTGTCGATCGCGACGTCCGCCGCGCCACGCTCCCAGTGCTGGCCGCACTCGATCAGCACCGCGGTGCGCGAACCGCGCGGGTCGCCGAACGCCCCGCGCTCGATCATGCGCAGCCCCGCCGGGTGGCCCGTGTCGAGCAGCAGGTCCGCGGGCGTACCGATGCGCCGCGCGAGGGCGACGCTCCGTTCGCTTTTCGCGCACACCATGATCGGCCGGCACGGCTCGTGCATCGAATGCAGATCGAGCAGCCAGTCGGCCGCGTCCACGAACGGGCGCAGCTCGCGCGCGCGCCGCAGTTCGGCCGAGTCGCGCGGGCCCAACAGCACCTCGTCCGCCCAGACGCGGTTGTAATCCTCGTCGATGTAGCGCGAGCGGTCCGGGTCGTCGAAATCGAAGCGTGCGTAGGCAGCGACGTTGGCGAACGCGAGCGTGAGTTTGCCGCGCCGCGGCACGATCCTTTCCCGCAACAGATAGTCAAGCGCCAGCGCGCCGCAGAACTCGTTGCCGTGCGTGAGCGCCTGCAGCATCACCGCAGGTCCAGGCGTTCCCGAATCGAACGCGTGCACGTACTCGATGCCGGTGTTGCCGTGCCGGTACGGCGCGATGTCGGGAGGCGATAGCTCGATTGGATGATGTTCGGGCATCGGATTGCGTGACGGCCGTTCCCATCAACCGTGCAGGTGGCAGGCGGACATCCGGCCGGGCGCGATCTCGCGCAGAAGCGGCGTCTCCTGCCTGCAGCGTTCCATCGCGTGCGGGCAGCGGGGATGGAAGTGGCATCCCGAGGGCGGGCGCACCGGATTCGGCACGTCGCCCTGCAGCACGATGCGCCTGCGCTTGAAGGTTGGGTCGGGGACCGGGACCGCGGAAAGCAGCGCCTCGGTGTACGGATGGCGCGGCGCGGAGTAGAGCTCGCGCGCCGGCGCGACCTCGACGATCCTGCCGAGGTACATCACCGCGATGCGCGTGCTGATGTGCTCGACCACCGACAGGTCGTGGGCGATGAAGACGTAGGTCAGGCGGAACGTGTCCTGCAGATCCTCCAGCAGGTTGATCACCTGCGCCTGGATCGAGACGTCCAGGGCCGAGACCGGCTCGTCGCACACGATCAGCCTGGGCGAAACCGCGAGCGCGCGCGCAATGCCGATCCGCTGGCGCTGCCCTCCGGAGAATTCGTGCGGATAGCGCCGCATGTGCTGTGGATGCAGCCCCACCGTCTCCAGCAGCTGCGCCACCCGCGCCTCGAATTCGCCGCGCGTCTTCGTCAGGCCGTGGATGATCAGCGCCTCGCCGATGATCGCGCCGACGGTCATGCGCGGGTTGAGCGAGGCATACGGATCCTGGAAGATGATCTGCATCTCGCGGCACAGGGCGCGCAGCGAGCGCGCGTCGAGCGCCGTGACGTTCCTGCCGTCGAACCAGACCTGGCCCGAAGTCGGCTCGATGAGCCGCAGGATGCAGCGCCCGGTGGTGGACTTGCCGCAGCCCGACTCGCCCACCAACCCCAGCGTTTCGCCCGCCTCGACGTGGAAGCTCACGCCGTCCACGGCGTGCACGCGCTCCGCCTGGCGCGAGAGCAGCCCCGCCTGCACGGGGAAGTGCTTCACCAGGTTCCTCACTTCGAGCAGCGGCCGGTTCATCGGCTCACGCGTAGAGCACGCAGGCGACCTTGTGGCCGCGCCCGAGCTCGCGCAGCGGCGGCGTCTCCTCGGTGCAGGCAGCGCGCGCAAAGGGGCAACGCGGCGCAAAGCGGCAGCCGGGCGGCGGATCGAGCAGGCTCGGCACCACGCCCGCGATCGCCTCGAGGCGCTTTCTTTCCGTGGCGGCCGTGTCGACCCGCGGGATCGAGCGGATCAGCCCCTGCGTGTAGGGGTGGCGCGGCGCGGCGAAGAGCGCCGCGACCGGAGCCTCCTCGACCACCTTGCCGGCGTACATCACGACCACGCGCTGCGCGGTCTCGGCGATCACGCCCATGGCGTGCGTGATCAGCATCACGGCCATGCCGAACCTCTCCTTCAGCTCCGCGAGCAGCTCCAGGATCTGCGCCTGGATCGTCACGTCGAGCGCGGTGGTGGGCTCATCGGCGATCAGCAGCTTCGGATTGCAGGACAGCGCCATCGCGATCATGACGCGCTGGCGCATGCCGCCCGAGAACTGGTGCGGGTAGTCGTGCACGCGCCGCTCCGGATGCGGGATGTGCACCAGCTTCAGCATCTCGATCGTCTTTTCGAGCGCCGCGCGCTTGCCGAGCCGCTCGTGCAGCCGGACGACCTCCGCGATCTGCTCGCCGACCGTGTAGACCGGGTTGAGCGATGTCATCGGCTCCTGGAACACGATCGCGATCTCGCGGGCGCGGATCGAGCGCATCTCCTCCGGCCCGAGCGGCACGAGGTCGCGTCCCTGCCAGAGAATCCGTCCCGCCACGATCCGGCCCGGGGGCATCGCCACCAGCTTCACGACCGTGAGCGCAGTGACCGTCTTGCCGCAGCCCGATTCGCCCACCACGCCGAGCGTTTCTCCGCGGTGGACGGCCAGATCCACGCCGTCCACGGCGTGCACCATGCCGTCGTCGGTGGCGAAATGCGTCTTCAGCCCCTCGATCGCGAGCAGCGGCTGCGCCATATGCGCGCTACATCACCCTGCGCGGATCGAGCGCATCGCGCAGCCCGTCGCCGATGTAGTTGATCGAAAGCACGGCGAGGAAGATCGCGCCGCCGGGAAAGAGCGCCCAGTGCGCGGCGAAGTCGAGGTAGTCCTTGGCGTCGTAGAGCAGCCGTCCCCAGGTCGGGATGTCGGGCGGGAATCCCAGCCCGAGGAAGGAGAGCGTCGACTCGAAGATGATCGCGGCGGCAACGTCGATCGTCGCCGCCACGATCACGGGCCCGAGCGAATTCGGCAGGATGTGGCGCACCACCTGGCGCGTGGCGCTCGCGCCGAGCGCGCGCGCGGCCTCGACGAACTCCTTCTCGCGCAGCGACAGGAACTGCGCGCGCACGAGGCGCGCCACCGGCATCCAGCGAAAGATGCCGATCACGGCCACGATCAGGATGAAGACCCCGGCTTCCGCGCCGACGATCGCCTTCAGCGAGTCGCGGAAAAAGTAGATGATGAGCAGCAGCAGCGGCAGCTGCGGCAGCGAAAGGAAGAGGTCGGTGAGCCACATCAGCGCCGCATCGACGCTGCCGCGCGAGATGCCGGCGATCGCGCCGATGACGACGCCCACGAACACCGCGATCAGCATCGCGACGAGCCCGACCGCGAGCGAGATGCGCCCCCCGTAGAGCATGCGCGCGAGCAGATCCTGCCCCAGATCGTCGGTGCCGAGCGGATGCCGCCACGAAGGACCCTGCAGCCGCGCGGTGAAGTCGATTTCGTTGATGGGCACCGGCCAGAGCCAGGGGCCGAACACGACCGCGAGCGTCATCAATCCGAGAATCAGCGCGCCCGCGAGCGCGAGACGGTGGCGCCGGAACCGCCGCCACGCCTCCATGCCGAGCGAGACCGGCTTCGCCCTGCCCGCCGGCGCGGCGGCCGCGCTAACGGTAGGCGATGCGGGGGTCGAGCCAGCCATAGATGATGTCGGCGAGCAGGTTGAAGAGAATCACGAGGCACGAAAAGACGAAGGTCACCGCCATGATGACCGGCGTGTCGTTGGCGAGGATCGCCGAGATCAGGAGCGAGCCGATGCCGGGCACGCGGAAGATCTGCTCGGTGATGATCGCGCCGCCGAACACGGTCGGCATCTGCAGCGCGACCAGGGTCACCACCGGAATGAGCGCGTTGCGCACCACGTGCTTCAGCACCACCACGCGCTCGGCGAGACCCTTCGAGCGCGCCGTGGTCACGTAGTCGAGGCGGATCACGTCGAGCACCGCGGCGCGCACGTAGCGCGTCCAGGACGCGGCCTGGAACAGCGCCAGCACCGTCACCGGCATGATCATCTGCCTGACGTGCTCCCAGGCCCAGCGCCAGCCGGTGGCCGAGATGTCGGCGCGATAGACGAACGGCAGCCAGTCGAGCGTGATGCTGAACAGCAGGATGAAGAGAATTCCGGTGAAGAAGGTCGGCAGCGAAAAGCCGATGAAGGCGAGCGTGTTCGCGATCTGGTCGAAGAGCGAGTACGGGCGCGTCGCCGCATAGATGCCCACCACGAGCGCGATCGCGAGCGCGATCACGATCGAGGAGCCGATCACGACCAGCGTCGGCGGAAGGCGCTGCAGGATGAGCTCGTCCACGTCCACCCGGCTGGCAAACGAGAACCCCCAGTCGCCCTGCAGCATGGCGCTCGACCAGCGCACGTAGCGCACCGCCACCGGGTCGTCCAGCCCGAACTGGGCGCGCAGGTTCGCCCGCACCTCGGGCGGCACCGCCGGGTTGGTGGCGAGCTCCTCGAACGGGTCGCCGGGGGCTAGCGCGAGCACCGTGAAGAGCACGATGCTGATCCCGATCACGCTCGGGATCACGATCAGCAGGCGCCGCAGGAGATACGGGCCCATCGGTCAGCCGGACAGGCCGGACCCGACGCTCACGCCTCGCGGTACCAGTCCCTCAGCAGCCAGAGATCGTTGTCCCAGCCGCTCAGCGACGCGCGCAGCTTGTTCGATTGCGCCGACACGCGCGGGCGGAACACCACCGGGATGATGTAACGGCTCCCGACGACCAGCTCGTTCATGCGGATGAAGAGCGCAGCGCGCCTGAGCGGATCGAGTTCGCTCTGCGCGTCCTGGAACGCCTTGTCGTACTCCTCCGAGCGCCAGCGCGAGATGTTGCGACCCTGCCACTTGTTGTGCTTGGCGGCGACCTCGGCGGTGGTGAACTGCTCCATGAACACCTGCGGATCGGGCTGCGTCATGGTGGTCGTGAACATCTGCATGTCGCAGTAGAACTTGCTGTAGGTGTCCGGATTCGCGACGTCGGAGGAGAAGTACACCGAGGCCATGACCGTCTTCAGCTCGACCTCGATTCCGGCCTTCTGGCACGCCTGCTTGATGATCTGCTGGGTCTTCTGCCGCGGCGCGTTGATCGAGGTCTGGTAGACGAACCTCAGCTTCCTGCCGTCTTTCGCCCGGATGCCGTCGGCGCCGCGCCTCCAGCCCGCGGCTTCGAGCACCTGGTTCGCCTTGTCGACGTTGAACTCGTAGCGGGTGTTCTTCGAGCGGAACCGCTCGGGATTGTTGAGGAAGTTCGCGGTGGCGATGCCGGTGCGGCCGTAGATGTGGTCCTGCACCGATTTGCGGTCGACGAGCAGGTTCATCGCCTCGCGCACCGCGGGGTCGCTGAACAGCGGGTGCTTCGTCTTCGGGCTCGAGCGCTCGCCGTCGACCTCGGTCCAGGGGTCCGTCGCATTGAGCTGGATGTGCTCGATGTTGCCGCCGGCGACGATTTCGGCGCGGCCCTTGCCGCCGTTCTCCAGGCGCAGCAGGATCTCGTCTTCCACCTGCATGTTCCAGGCATAGTCGAACTCGCCCGTCTGGATCACGGCGCGCGCCGCCGACACCGCGTCGCCGCCGCCCTTCATCTCGATCGTGTCGAAGGACGGCCGGTTCGGCTCGTGGTAGTTCATGTTCGCCTGGCCGCGCACCATGTCGCCGGGCTTGAAATCGACGAAACGGTACGGGCCGGTCCCCACCGGCTTGAGGTTATTGGGCGCCTCGCGTGACTTTGCGCCCCTGTAGGGTTCGAACAGATGCTTGGGAATGATCATGCCGCGGGTGCCGCAGAACGCTTCCGCCCAGAACGGGGTCGGTTTCTGGAACAGGACGCGGACGGTGTGGCCGTCGAGCTTCTCGACCCTGATGTCCCTGTAGGTGGCGATGGTGATGGCCGCAGTCGCCGGGTCGGACGCGTACTCCCAGTTGAAAACGAGATCATCGGCAGTGAACGGCCTGCCGTCGTGCCAGTGCACGTCCTTCTTGAGCTTCCAGACCACGGACTTGCCGTCCGGCGCGAGTCCGCCGTTCTGCACGCTCGGGATCTCCGCGGCGAGGATCGGCACGAAGTTGCCGTCGTTATCGTACGCGGCGAGCGGCTCGTAGAAGATGCGCGAGCCCTCCTGGTCTTTCGTCCCGGTGGCGAAGTGCGGATTGAGCAGGGTCGCCCCCTGCCACCACAGGAGCTTGAGGGCGCCGCCCCCGCCGCGCCTGGTCGGCTTGTAGGGATGGCGCGTTTGCGCATGGGCGAGTCCCGACCACGTCAGGATCTGCGTGGCCATCGGCGCGGTCAAGCCGAAAGCGCCAACCGCCTTCACGAATCGCCGCCGCGACAGCGTGCCCCGCTTCACGGCGGAGATCAGCTTTCGTAGTTCCAGCTTGTCCATGGTTCCCTCCTCCGGACATCCGTCCGCTGTGCGCCGACCGCCGGACTTCGCAGCAGGAGGATGTTACCCGGATTCGCACAGCGGAAGTACGGGCACCGCTTCAGCCCAGGAAGCGCAGGATTCCCAGCGAAAGCTGCGGTACGTAAGTCACGACGCCAAGCGCCGCGATTGCCGCAGCAATGAACGGGACCAGACCGGGGTAGATGCTCGATACCGGAACTCCGAACACGGCCTGCCCGACAAAGATGTTGATGCCGAAGGGCGGCGTGAACGTGCCGATGCTCAGATTCATGACCAGGATCACGCCGAAGTGCACCGGATCGACGCCGATTGCCTTCGCAATGGGAACGAGCAGCGGCGTAAGCACCAGGATCGAAGACGCCGTGTCGAGGACCATGCCAACCAGCAGCAGCGCCACGTTGATCGCCAACAGGACCGCCCACGGCGGCAGCTGCACGCGCTCGATGAATCCGGCCAGCGCCTGGGGTGCGCCGTTGACCGTCAGCAGCCACGAATAGACGCCGGCGCAGGCGACGATCACGAAGATCTGCGCGGTGAGATACATCGACCGGCTGGCGGCCTCGAAGATCTCGCGCGGACCGAGTTCGCGGTACACGTACCAGACGACGAGGATGGCATAGACGCACGCCACGCCCGCGGCTTCCGTGGGGGAAAAGATTCCGCCATAGATTCCGCCGAGAACGAAAATGGGGGCCGCGATCGACCAGATTCCGGAGCTCGTTGCCGCCAGGAACTCCCGCAGTCGGAATGGCGCGAGGCCCCTGTCACCGCGGCGCAGCGCGTACGCGTAGATGTAGAGGGCGAAGAATCCTGCCAGCACCAGTCCCGGGACGATGCCGGCGGCAAACAGCTTCACGATCGACGTCTCCGCGGCAGTGCCATACAGGATGAAGCCGATCGACGGCGGAATGAGGTTGTCGATCGCGCCCGCCGAGATGAGCAGCCCCGAGGAAAAGCGTTCGTTGTACCCGGCCTCCCGCAACCGCCGGTAGGTGAGGCCGCCGACGGCGGCGACCGTGGCCGCCGTCGAACCCGAAATCGCGCTGAAGATCACCGCGGTTCCCAGCGAGGTGAAGGGCAGGCTGCCCCGGATGCCGCCGATCACCGACGTGACCCAGCGAACCAGGCGCTTCGAGACGCCGCCGCGCCCCATCAGGTCGCCGGCAAAAATGAAGAACGGAACCGCGAGCAAGGCGTATTTGTCGATGCTGCTGAACATCACCTGGTGCACCGCCGTCGCGGGAATGTCCACGAAGAACGCCAGCACCAGCACCGCGGTGGCGAGCAGCGCGAGGAAGAACGGAAAGCCGAGCGCGAGCAGCGCGACCGGCAGCAGCGCCAGCACCCACGCCATGAATCAGAATTTCCCGCTGAGGTAGGAGCGGATGCGGACCAGAACCGCGATCGCGGTGAGCGAAAACCCCACGAGCAGGGCGGCGTGCGGGATCGCCTTGGGCACGCCGGCGGCGACGCTGACCTGGCCGGTCTGCGCAAAGAGCACCACGATCTGGTACGACTGAAACGCGACGAACGTCGAGCACACCACGATCGTCGCCGCCGCAGCGGCGTTGGCCGCCGTCTTCGCGCGGGCGCTGAACCGCGACGACAGCAGGTTCATGTTCAGGTGGGCGCCGGAATAGGCGATCGCCGCCAGGCCGAGGAACACGCTCCACATCGTCATGAAAACGAGGACTTCCTCGGCCCAGAAGATCGCCGTGCCGAACACGTAACGGCCGACCACGTTGGCGAAACTGATGCCCACTCCCGCGAGCAGGAGCGCTCCCATGAGCCGGTTGGGCGCCGTCTCGAGGACGAACCGGCCCATCGCGCCGACGCGCACTCAGTATTTCTGCGCGGTGGCTGCCAGGCGGCGGTAGAACGCCTGCACCGAGGCGTTTTCCTTGGTCACTTCGTCGCCGATGCCGCTGAGGAGCTGCTTCACGCGCGCCTGTTCCTCGGACGCGAGCGAGACGAACTCCCCGCCCGCCTCGCTCCAGCGCTTGCGCATCGCATCGTCCAGCGCCCGCGAGTGTGCCATCGCGCGCGCCTGCAGAGCGCTGCCTTCCTCGACGACGATCTGGCGCAGCTCCGCAGGCAGCTTGTCGAGCCAGCCCCGGCTCGCCACGCCGACCGACACGATCATCGTGTCGTTCACCTGCGTGATCACCTTGGCGATGTCGCCGAACTTGAGGTTTACGTAGACGGCGGTCGCGCTCATGGTCCCGTCGATCACCCCCTGCTGCAGCCCCGGGATCACCTCGGCGAGGTCCATTGGCACCGCGGTGGCGCCGAACTGGCGCATCTTGGCGCGCTCCGCCGCGGTTGCATTCACGCGCAGCTTCTTGCCCTTGAAGTCGTCCAGTCGGCGAAGCGGCTGCTTGCCGAAGTAGTGCGCGAATCCATAGGTGTAGACCGACAGGACCTGCAGCTTCTTGTCGGCGCCCAGGCCGAGGACCTCGCGATTGACGTCCGGGTCGAGCAGGATCTTTTCGGCGTGCGCCGGATCCTTGAACAGCACCGGGATCGCGAACGCGCCGAACCGCGGGTCGACGCCCGCAAAGAAGTCCGCAGGCGCGGTAAACGATTCGACCGTCCCGAGCTGCATCCCCTCGATCTGGCTGGCGATGGTTCCGAGCTGGTTACGCGGGAAGATCCGGACTTCGATCCGCCCTTTGCTCTTCGCCTCGATCCCTTCCTTCATCCAGTTGGCCCATTGATGCTGGATGTCGTTCATGGTGCCGAGGCCGATCTTCATCGTGAAATCGGCTGCCGAAAGAGATCCGGCGGCAAGTCCCAGCCCGATCGCCAGGCACGAGCTACGAAACGCGGTTCCGCTACGCGACATGTTCCCCCCTTTTCGTTCTACCAGACGAGATCGCCCTCGCGAATCAGCATCATGCAGCCTTCGGTCTCGGTGTACGGCGCATGCGGCACACCGCAGGGCATGCGAAACCAGATTCCGGGCGTGTAGGCGGTGTACTCGTCCTTCAGGCAGCCGCGAAGGACGAACGTCTCCTCGCCGATGGAATGGTCGTGCGAGGGAATCTTGCGGTTGGGGTGCACGTTCCCGATGCGCCCGGTCTCGATGCCATCCTGGTTCGGGTAAAGATGCAGGACATTCGCGCCGCGGTGCGGAAAATCGAGCCACTGGGCGGTCTTGGCATCGATCACGATGCGCTCGCCGCCCGGGCGGATCGGCACACGCCATTTCACGTAGACCGTGCAGCCGCCTTTCGATCCCGGGGTCTGACGGTACCCCGGCTGGTTGCGGACGAACGTATGCGGGCCGTATTCGCTGCTTCCATCGGAATAGGTGCCGTCGATCACGAAGACGTCCATGCGCCGATCGAGCACCTGCTCCGGAATCGATGCCCCGGGCGCGAACTGCAGGAGCGACGTCTCGCGCCCCTTTCTCGCATCGTGCACGAGCTCGAGCACCTTGCGCGAAACTCCGGGCCACTCGGTCGGCTCCCAGGCCATCGCATTGGTGTCGACTACAGCGACCTTGTTCGGGTCGGCGTTTACGGCCGCGCGCGCTTGCATATGGTTCCTCCTCGACAACCGTCTTGCAAAGGCTGCGAAGATACGGTAAATGAGACGCAAACTCAAGGTCACCAGCCATGTCAAACGACGAACCCGCAGTTGCGCAGAAAGCACCCTACAAAGCCGATCTGCTTTCCGGATACCGCTATGCCTGGTGTGCCTGCGGCTTGAGCAAGATGCAGCCTTGGTGCGACGGCTCGCACACCTCGACCAGGAGCGGGATCAAGCCGGTGGTGTGGACGCAGGAGCAGGACGAAACCGTGTTTTTTTGCGGGTGCAAGCAAAGCGCAAGGAAGCCGCGGTGCGACGGCACGCACAAACGTCTCTAGCCCGCGGCGTCCGATCCGCCCTGGTGCTTCCCATGCTCGCCGCGGCAGCGGTTATCCGCAGCGGGACCCCGCATGCGCAGGAGCTCCCGCCGCAGCCCGTCGCACGCGCCGAGGGGCAGATCGACGAAGCTCAGGCGGAGGAGCGGGAACACGTGCAGAAACTTCGCCGCGCGATGGCGGAGCTCGAAGCGCGCCGCGCCGAGGCGGCGCGCCGGCTCGAGACGCGGGAGTTCCGGCAGCGCGAAATGGCGCGGCTCCAGGGCACGGCTTCGGCGCTTGCGCAGCGCGAAAGCTTCCTTGGCCACGACGCCTGGTGGACGCAGCGTGAGCGCGATGCGCTGCCCCGGGACCCGGGCGATCATTCCGCCGCGGCCCAGAGGAGCGCGCTCGAGCGGCGGCTCGCCGACAACCGGCACGAACGCGACCGCTCGAGTTCGCTCCTGCGGCGCGAAACGACGCAACGGGACGGGCTATTGCTCCGCCCGCCGCGTTGATTCGGCTATTCCACCTCCTCGATCCAGGCCGTCTGGATCGCCTCGAGGATCTTCTCGCCGCAGTGCCTGGGATCGTCCGAAAAACCGGGCAGCTGCAGCACCCAGTCGCGCAGGTCGACGAAATTGACGGTCATCGGGTCCTGGTCCGGATATCGCTCCGCCAGCGCGATCGCGATCTCCCGCGAATCGGTCCACTTCATTTGCGGCCCCCCCCTTCGCGCTCGTAGTTGATGGTGTATTTGGGAATTTCGATCGTCAGATCGGAGTCCCGCACTTTCGCCTGGCAGGAAAGGCGCGAAGTCGCCTCCAGCCCCCAGGCCTTGTCGAGCAGGTCTTCCTCCCTTTCTTCCAGTTCGTCGAGCGCCTCGAAACCCCGCCGCACGATCACGTGGCAAGTGGTACAGGCGCAGGATTTTTCACAGGCATGCTCGATCTCGATTCCGTTGGCGAGCAGCGTGTCGCAGATCGACGCGCCTTCCTGCGCCTCGATTTCGGCACCCTGCGGGCAGAGCGCCGCATGGGGCAGCACCTTGAGTTTCGGCACGGCGGCGCGGCCTTCAGGAATCGAGATTCGCGATCTTCTGTCCGGCGAGCGCGCGCCGCACGCTCGCGTCCATGCGGCGCGCCGCGAACTCCTCGGTGGCACGGTTCAGCGCGTCCGAAGCCGCTTTGATCGCCCGGTGATCGTCTCCGCCCAGCGTCCTGCGCAGCGCCGCAAGGCGCTGCTCGATGTCGGCACGCTCCGGCGCCGAAACCAGCGCGCCGTCGGCTTCGAGCGCGGAGCGCACGGCCTCGGCAAGCCGTTCGCCCTCGACGCGATTTTCCTGCAAGGCGCGCGCATGCATGTCGTCGCGGGCGTGCTCGACGGAATCGCGCAGCATGCGCTCGATCTCGGCGTCGGTCAGTCCATAGGACGGCTTCACCGTAATCGACGCCTCGACCCCGGTCGTCTTCTCCCTCGCCGTGATCGAAAGCAGGCCGTCCGCGTCCACCTGAAACGACACGCGCACGCGTCCCGCCCCCGCCGCCATCGGCGGAATGCCGCGCAGCTCGAAGCGCGCGAGCGAGCGGCAATCGGACACCAGCTCGCGCTCGCCCTGCACGACGTGGAAGCTCATCGCGGTCTGCCCGTCCTTGAAGGTGGTGAACTCCTGCGCGCGCGCGGTCGGAATGGTCGAATTGCGCGGGATGATGCGCTCCACGAGGCCGCCCATCGTCTCGATGCCGAGCGAGAGCGGAATCACGTCGAGCAGCAGCCAGTCCTCGCCCTGCGGTTTGTTGCCGGCGAGCACGTTCGCCTGCATCGCCGCGCCGAGCGCGACGACCTTGTCCGGATCCAGGTTGTTGAGCGGATCGCGCTCGAAAAAATCCCCGACGACGCGCTGGATCTGCGGCATGCGCGTCGCGCCGCCGACCATCACGACGCCCTTGATGTCCTGCACGGCGAGTCCCGCGTCACGCAACGCCTTGCGCGTCGGGCCGAGCGTCTTTTGCACCAGGTGCTGCGTGATGCCGCAGAACACGTCCGAAGTCAGCGTCACGTCGACGAACTCGCCGGTCGAGAGCCGCGCCGTGATCGGCGCCTCGTCGTGCGCGGTGAGCGCCTCCTTGGCCTCGCGCGCCTTGGCGTAGAGCAGCCGCATGTCGCGCGGCTGCACCGGAGGAAGGCGCGCTTCCGCCAGCGCCCAGCAGAACACGCGATGGTCGAAATCGTCCCCGCCGAGCGCGGCGTCGCCGTTGGTCGCCAGCACTTCGAATACCCCGCGCGACAGCTTGAGGATCGAGATGTCGAACGTGCCGCCGCCCAGATCGAACACCGCGTACACGCCTTCGGCCGCATTCTCGAGCCCGTACGCGATCGCGGCGGCGGTCGGCTCGTTGAGCAGGCGCAGCACGTTGATGCCCGCGAGCGTGGCGGCGTCCTTGGTCGCCTGGCGCTGCGCGTCGTCGAAATAGGCAGGCACGGTGATCACCGCGCCGACCAGCTCACCGCCGAGGGACGCTTCGGCCCTCGCGCGCAGCACCTTGAGGATCTCCGCCGAGATCTCGACCGGGGTCTTCACGCCGGCAGCGGTGCGCAGCTGCACCATGCCGGGCGCGTCCACGAAGTCGTAGGGCGAATTCTCGACATGGGTGACATCCCTCAGGCCGCGGCCCATGAAGCGCTTGACCGAGACGATGGTGTTCTTGGGGTCCTCGGCCTGGTGCGCCTGCGCCGCGTAGCCCACCTCGACCTTCGCGCCGGGCAGGTAGCGCACGATCGAAGGCAGCAGCGGGCGGCCGCGCTCGTCGCGCAGCACCGTCGGTACGCCGTTACGCACCGTGGCAACCAGCGAGTTGGTGGTGCCGAGATCGATCCCGACCGCGAGTCGGTGCTCGTGCGGCGCCGCGGATTGCCCCGGCTCCGAGATCTGGAGAAGCGCCATTACCCCTCGATTGTCTCAAATGCGGCGTCGATCTCCGCGTCCAGCTTGTGCAGGAACATGAGCTTGCGGACCAGATCGGCGGCGTGCGCGTAGTCGTGCCGGGCGTCGATGTGTTCCGCGAGCGCCTCATCGAGCTCGCGCTTTTCGATGCGCAGCGCCGCGCGCATCCGCTCGAGCGCGCCGGCGTCCCGTTCGGCCGCCGCGAGCTCGAGCGCCTCGCGCTGCTCCAGCTGCCGCATCAGGAACTCGGCCGGCATCGCGGTGTTGGTTTCGAGCGCCACGTCGACCCCGTGCAGCTTGAGCAGGTAGCCGGCCCGCAGCGCGGGATCCTTGAGCGTCCGGTAAGCCTCGTTCACGCGGGTGGTCCACTGCATCGAGGCGCGACGCTCGGCGTCGCCCGCGTCCGCGAAGCGGTCCGGATGGATCCTGGCCTGGATCTCGTGGTAGGCGCGCTCGAGCTGCGCGGGCTCCAGCGCGTACGCCGGCGCGAGGCCGAACATCTCGAAGTAATTCTGCATCCGTCGATGCAGCGAACCGTCACGCGCCTCCGCCATCGCATCCCGTGGTCGGCCGGTCGCGCGCGGTTCGTGCAATCAGCTAGACGTTGAAGCTCTCACCGCACCCGCACTGGTCCTTGACGTTGGGGTTGTCGAACCGGAACCCCTCGTTGAGACCTTCGCGGGCGTAATCGAGCACCGTTCCATCGACGTAGGGCAGGCTCTTGGGGTCCACCACCACCCGGACGCCGTGGCTCTCGAACTGCGCGTCGTCCGGCCCGACCGCATCGACGAATTCCAGCTTGTACGCCATCCCCGAGCAGCCGGAGGTGCGCACGCCGACGCGCAGGCCGACACCCCTGCCGCGCCTGGCAAGGAAATTCTGCACGTGGGTCGCCGCCTTTTCGGTGAGCGTGATGGCCATTCCGCGATCCTATCCGTGCGCCACCTTCTTCGCCTGCACCGCAGGAGCCTCGAGGTCGTGCTTCTTGCGGTAATCGGCCACTGCCGCCTTGATCGCGTCCTCGGCGAGGATCGAGCAGTGGATCTTGACCGGCGGGAGGGCGAGCTCCGCTGCGATCTGGGTGTTGCGGATCGTCGCCGCGTCCGCGAGCGTCTTGCCCTTGACCCACTCGGTCACCAGGGAACTCGAGGCGATGGCCGATCCGCAGCCGTAGGTCTTGAAGCGGGCAT
>CAZXAR010000025.1:0-12088 GCA_964638135.1 uncultured Enterobacteriaceae bacterium
GGCTGCTCGGCGGCGTGCTGTATTTCGCCGGCATGCTGATCATGCTCTACAACGTGGCGAAGACGGTGGCCGGCGCGAAGGCGGTCGAAGGGGCGATCCCGGTGCCGGCGGCCGCGCACGCCTGAGCGGGAGGAGCTCGCCCGATGCTCACGCATGACAGGATCGAGCGCAACCAGGCGCTCATGATCATCCTCATCATCCTGGTGATCGCGGTCGGCGGGCTGGTCGAGATCGTGCCGCTTTCGTTCCAGAAGTCGCTCACCGAGCCGGTGGCGGGTCTCAAGCCCTATTCGGCGCTCGAACTGACCGGCCGCGACGTGTACATCCGCGAGGGCTGCTACAACTGCCATTCGCAGATGGTGCGCCCGTTCCGCGCCGAGGTGGAACGCTACGGGCACTACTCGGTGGCGGGGGAATTCGTCTACGACCATCCGTTCCAGTGGGGCTCGAAGCGCACCGGTCCGGACCTGCACCGCGTCGGCGGGCGCTACTCGGACGAGTGGCACCGCCTGCACCTGCTCAATCCGCGCAGCCTGGTGCCGGAATCGAACATGCCCTCGTACCCGTGGCTCGCGAAGGCCGCGGCCAATGCCGAGGACATCGAGGCGAAGATGCGCGCGCTGCGCAGCCTCGGCGTGCCCTACGGCGACAAGGAAATCGCGCAGGCCAAGGGCGAACTGAAGGACCGCACCGAAATGGACGCGCTCATCGCCTACCTGCAGGTGCTCGGCACCGCGGTCAAGCTGAAACAGTGACTGCCATGGACATCAATCTGGTGAGAAGTCTGCTGATGATCGCCGCATTTGTGGCGTTCCTCGGCATCGTGTGGTGGGCGTACGGCGCGGCGCGCAAGGAGCGCTTCGAGCGCGACGCGCAGCTTCCGTTCGGCGACGAAGAGCCGCGCGAAGGGACGCCGCGATGAACGAGTTCGTGAACGAGTTCTGGAGCCTGTACATCGGCGCGGTGACGGTCGTTTCGATCGTCGCCTGCGCCGTGTTCCTGAAGATGCAGAGCGTGCGCAAGGCGGTCGAGCCCGACACCACCGGCCACCTCTGGGACGAGAACCTGCAGGAATACAACCACCCGATGCCGCGCTGGTGGGCCTGGTTGTTCTACCTCACGGTGTTCTTCTCGCTCGGCTACCTGGTGCTGTATCCGGGCCTGGGCAGCTTTACCGGAATGCTCGGCTGGACGCAGATCGGTCAGCTCGAGCGCGAGGTCAAGGCGGCCGAGCGGCAGTTCGGCCCGCTCTACGACAAGTTCGCGCGGCAGGAGCTGGTCGAGGTCGCGAAGAGCCCCGAGGCGGTGGCGATCGGGCAGAAGCTGTTTCTCAACTACTGCGCGCAGTGCCATGCTTCGGATGCCGGCGGCAGCCGCGGCTTTCCCAGCCTCGCCGACAAGGACTGGCTCTGGGGCGGGACGCCCGAGGCGATCAGCACCTCGATCGCCGAGGGCCGGCGGAGCGTGATGCCGCCGTTCGGACCGCTGCTCGGCGACGAGGGCACGAAGGACCTCGCGCACTACGTGCTCTCGCTTTCGGGGAGCGCGAGCGATTCGGTGCGCGCCGCGCGCGGCAAGGAAAAATTCGGGCAGCTGTGCGCCGCCTGTCACAGCGCCGACGGCAAGGGAAACCAGCAGCTCGGGGCGCCGAACCTCACCGACCGGATCTGGCTGCACGGCTCGAGCGAGGCGGCGATCGCCGAGCAGATCGCCAAAGGGCGATCGAGCGAGATGCCCGCGCACAAGGAACTCCTGTCGGCGGCCAAGATCCACCTGCTCGCCGCGTACGTCTATTCGCTTTCGCAGGCTGGCGCGGCTCCCGGGAAGTAGGGCGGCCGGGGCATGGCTCAGCCGGACTGCGCAGCGGATGGGCTCCTGGAGACCGAACTCTACGAAGCGCACAAGAAGGTCTATCCGCGGGCCGTAAGCGGCTGGTTCGCCGCGTGGCGCTGGGGCCTGGTGTGGGCGACGCAACTCGTCTATTACGGCGGCGCGTGGCTCACGTGGAACGACCGGCAGGCGATCCTGTTCGACATCGTCCACCGCAAGTTCTACCTCTTCGGGCTCGTCTTCTGGCCGCAGGACATCATCTACCTCGCGGTGCTGCTGATCATCGCGGCGCTCGCGCTGTTCCTGTTCACCGCGGTGGCGGGGCGGCTGTGGTGCGGATATGCCTGCCCGCAGACGGTGTACACCGAAATCTTCCTGTGGGTCGAGCGCGTGATCGAGGGCGACCGCAACCGCCGCATCCAGCTCGACCGCGGCCCGTGGGGCGCGCGCAAGCTCGGCCTCAAGGCCGCCAAGCACGCGGCCTGGATCGCGATCGCGCTCTGGACCGGCTTCACCTTCGTCGGCTACGTCACGCCGATCCGCGAGCTGTGGGGCGAGGTGATGAGCCTCTCGACCGGGCCGTGGGAGACGTTCTGGATCCTGTTCTACGGGTTTGCCACCTACGGCAATGCCGGCTGGATGCGCGAGCAGGTCTGCATCTACATGTGCCCGTACGCGCGCTTTCAGAGCGCGATGTTCGACGGCGACACGCTGATCATCACCTACGACCGCGAGCGCGGCGAACCGAGGGGGGTGCGCACGAAACGGGGCGCGCGCGAGGGCCTAGGCGATTGCGTGAACTGCGACATCTGCGTGCAGGTGTGTCCGACGGGAATCGACATCCGCGACGGGCTGCAGTACCAGTGCATCGGCTGCGCCGCCTGCGTGGACGGCTGCAACCAGGTCATGGATCGCGTCGGCTACCCGCGCGGCCTGATCCGCTATTCGACGCAGAACGCGATGGAACGCAAGTTCACGCGCCGGCAGACGCTCGCGCAGGTCTTCCGCCCGCGCGTGCTCGTGTACAGTGCGGTCGTGTGGGCGGTGATCGTTGCGGCCGGTGTCGGTCTGTACCTGCGCGTGCCGCTCAAGGTGGACGTGATCCGCGACCGGGCCGCGATCGCGCGCGAGGTCGAAGGCGGGCAGATCGAGAATGTGTACCGCCTGCAGATCGTGAACGCCGCGGAAAGCACGCGCACCTTCGAGATCGGCGCCCAGGGCCTGCCGACGATCCAGGTGGCGGGGCCGCAGCGCATCGAGCTGGAGCCGACCGCCAGCCGCGTGGTCCCGGTGCGATTGCGCGTGGATCCGGGCGCGGCGCAAGCGGGGATGCACAAGATCGAGTTTGTCGTGCGCGCGCTCGGCATCGAGGACGTCGCCGTCCGCGAAAAATCCGTGTTCCTCATCCGGTGATGCAATGGGGTCAGAGTAAACGGGGTCAGAGTAACCTTCCATGAACCGAGACGATGAACGGAGCGAGTCGACCCCATGGTACCGGGAGCCGTGGCCGTGGATCCTGATGGCGGGGCCGGCGGCGGTGATCGTCGCCGGCGCGGTGACCTACTGGCTCGCGGCGTCCACGGCCGACGGGCTGGTCGCGGACGACTACTACAAGCGCGGGCTGGCGATCAATCAGGAGCTCGGGCGCGAACGACTCGCGGCGCAGCGCGGCATCGAGGCACGGGTGACGCGCGAGCGCTCGCTGGTGCGCGTGGCGCTCGCGGGGGCGTCGCCGGATGCGCTTTTTGCGCACCTGGTGCACACGACCCGCGCCGGATTCGACCAGCGTCTGCGTCTGGCGCGCGTTGCGCCGGGCGTGTACGAATCCGAACTGCCGCCTCTCCCGCCGGGCCAATGGCGCCTGATCCTGCAGGATCCGCGCGGCGAGTGGCGCATCACCCCCACGCTCACGCTTCCCCTCGAAAGGGAAGCGCCGGGCAAAGGCCGGGAGGGAACATGAAGAACCTGATCTGGATTCTGTGGCCTTCGTTCCTCGTCGGCGGCATCGGGGAAGTGCTGTTCTTCACCGTTTTCGACCCGAAGGAGCTTTACCTGTTCGGCGAACCGACGAGCCTCAGCCGGCTCGCCGTGTACTCGATCGGGTTTTTCCTTTGCTGGCTGTTCGCCGCCGCATCGAGCGCTCTCACCTGCTTCCTGCAGCGCGCGGACGCGGGGAAGGGCCGATGAGGCGCTTGAGCCTGCTCGCGGCGCTCGCCCTGGCGGCGCTGCCCGCCGCGGCGCAGAACGCCGAGCGCGGCCGCCAGCTCTACCAGACGCATTGCGGCGGCTGCCATTACGAGCGCGTGCACCAACGGGCACCCGAGCGCTCGCGCGTGCGTTCGCTCGCCGAACTGCGCGTCGAGGTCGTGCGCTGGGCACCGCAGACCCGGCGCACGTTCACCATCGAAGACCTCGACGACCTCGCCGAGTATCTGAACCGCAGCCACTACAGGTTCGAGAAGTGAGCCCCGCCGATCGTCCTGCCGGGGGAGTTCGACCGCTCCCTCGCTTCGCGACCCCTGCTCCGGCGGCGCGTCATTTTCCCGGCGGAATCCGGATTTTCCGGTAGTCGAATTCGGGCTCCGGGTACCGCATGTCCAGGTCGCGCAGCGTCTGCACGATGAGCGAGCTGACGATCAGATTTCGATACCACTTGCGGTTCGCAGGGACGATGTGCCAGGGCGCCCACGGCGTGCTGGTCCTGCTCAGGACGTCCTCGTACGCTTTCATGTATTTCGACCATTGATTCCGTGCGTCCAGGTCGCGCGGATCGAACTTCCAGCGCTTGTGCGGATCGTCCAGCCGCGCCTGCAGCCGCCGTTTCTGCTCCTTCTTGTCGATGTGCAGGTAGAACTTGAGCAGGGTGGTCCCCTCCTGCACGAGCAGGCGTTCGAATTCGTTGACCAGCGCGTAGCGCCCGGACCAGATCTTTTGCGGAACCAGCTCGAGAACGCGCGCGGCAAGGACGTCCTCGTAATGGCTGCGGTTGAAGATGACGAGTTCTCCCTTGCGGGGCGTCTGCTTGTGGACGCGCCACAGAAAATCATGGTCGAGCTCCTCTTCGGTCGGCTTCTTGAAACTCGCCACGCGCACGCCCTGCGGGTTCACGCCGTCGAACACGTGACGAATGACGCCGTCCTTGCCGGCGGTGTCCATCGCCTGCAGCACGATCAGGACCTTGTGCTTGTGCTCCGCGTAGAGGAGCTCCTGGAGTTCCTCGAGTTCCGCGTTCAATTCGAGAAACCGCTCTCGCCCTTCCTGTCGTTCCCTGGGGAAGGCGCTCACGTCCTCCGGATCCCAATCCTCGAGATCGACCTGTGTGCCGGGCCTGACGCGATAGCGTTGCATCGTGGCTCCCCTCGCCTCGTGCTACGGGTTCACTCTCGGACGCATCAGCCGAGCAGCCGCCGGCTCTCGCGCGAATCGGGATAGCGCCGATGCTCGATTGCGTAGTATGCGCGCAGCAGCTCTTCCTCGATTCCGAGCTCCCGCCGGATGCGGCCGAGCGTCCAGTCGAGGAGCGGAGCGTATTCGACTTCGGCAAGCGATCGGCAATCGGAGACCGTCGCAAGCCGCACGGCATCGCGATACACCGCCGCGTCCTGGTCATCGAAGCGGTACGGACCCGGATAGAGGTAGCGCGCGATCAGGGTGAACAGGCGTTCTTCGATTTCGCCGACGCGGTTCGAGCTTCCCATCGTGAAGCCAAGCACGAACGCCTCGTCCTTGGGCAGGAGTCCGCGCCCGAGCAGGATGTGCAGATAGTCGTGCGTGCGCAGGTCCGCGGCGCCGGAAAAAATCTCGATCCCGGGGAGATCGAAGCGCGGGTTCTCGGCGAGCTGCACGATCAAGGGAATTTCGCGCTGCTGCATCCCGATCGCGGCAAGCGACCCGTAGGCGTCGCGCAGCGTGCGGTCCGCGCAGGAGAGCGGCACGTGCCACTCGCGCCAGGTCGCGCGCTCCGGTTTCGGCGTCCCGCGCACGGCGTCAGGACCCGGTTTCGCGACGCGCAGGCGGCGGCTCCATTCAATCGGCCTTGACGGTGCGCTGATCGGCCCAGGCGCGCAGCCAGGCGATTCGCTCGGCCATGACCACGGAGAGCGGCTTGGTCGCCTTCATCTCGGCGAGCACCAGGCGCGTCGCGAGCGGGGCGCCTGCCGCGAGCGACTCGTAGAGCGCGGCGACGATCGCCTGCTCGATCTCGGCGCCCGAAAACCCGGCCGAGGCCGCGACCAGGGCCGGCGCGTCGAACCCGGCCGGATCCTGCCGGCGGCGCGTCAGGTGAATGCGCAGGATCTCGGCGCGCGCCGCCTCGTCGGGCAGGTCGACGAAGAAGATCTCGTCGAGTCTTCCCTTGCGGACCAGCTCCGGCGGCAGCGCCTCGATGTCGTTCGAAGTGGCGACGATGAATACGCGGCTCTTGCGCTCGGCCATCCACGTGAGCAGCGTGCCGAGAATCCGCCGCGACTCTCCGCCGTCGGTGTTGGAATCATTCGTCGCCACGCCTTTCTCGATCTCGTCCATCCACAGCACGCAGGGCGCCATGGCGTCGGCGACCTTCAGCGCCTCGCGCAGGTTGCGCTCGGTCTCGCCCAGGAATTTGTTGTAGAGCGCGCCGAAATCGAGCCGCAGCAAAGGCACGCCCCAGCTTCCCGCCACCGCCTTGGCCGCGAGGCTCTTGCCGCAGCCCTGCACGCCAAGCAGCATGATGCCCTTGGGTACTTCGACCGCGGCGTCGCGGCTCTTCTCGTCGCCGAGAAACGCCCCGCGCCTGCGGTCGAGCCAGCGCTTGAGGGTGGCGAGCCCCGCCACTTCCGAGAAGCGCGCGGTGTCGATCTCGAAGCTGAGCACGCTGTCCTTGCCGAGAAGCTCGTGCTTGCGGCTCACCAGCAGGCCGACGTCGGAGGCGTCGATCAGGCCGTCCTCGAGCGCGTGGCGTACCAGCCGGCGCACGTCGGACTCGGTCAGGCCCGCGAGATGGCGCACGAGCTGGTCGAAGGAAGCGCGTTCGCCCTTCACCTCGAGGCTGCGCTGCGCCTGCCAGGCCTGCACCTCGTCGCGGATGATTCCCTTGACCGCGTCCGGGTCGGGCAGCGACAGCCGGAAGCGCACCGCGAGTTTTTCAAGCTCCGGCGGAACGGGAACGTCGAACCCGACGAGCACCAGGGTCCGCGCCACCCGTTCGTAGTCGAGCGCGATCGCCTTCATCACGCGCACGTTCACCGGCGCCTCGAAGTAGGGGTGGAAATCGAGCAGCACGTAAACGCCCGCGGGCCCGACGCGCTGAATGTGGCGCAACGCGGCCGCCGGCTCCTGCGTCTGCAGCGCGCCGGCCTGCGGCCAGCGCGCTCCGTGAATGCCCTCGTCGACCGACCAGGAGAAGAGCGGCCAGTTCTTCCCGCGCGCGATGCGTTCGATCAGCCCGAGCGCCCGCTTTTCCTCGTGCGTCTCGAGCGCAATGAGGGGAAAGCGCGATCCGAGCAGGGCCTCGAGGTCGCGTTCGTCGTTCACGACCGCGCCCGCGCCGCGCGCGCCTCCTCCGGCTCGAGCGTCTGGAACGAATCGGGATGCTGCAGGTTGAACTCGGTCACATGCCGCAGCACGTCGGGATCGAATCCGATGCGGCGGATCTCCTCGGCGAGCGCGATGAACTCGGCGGTCTTTTTCACCCGGGTCGAATTCACCGCGCTGGGCAGCGCGTAATCGCCTACCACACGCGCGCCGCGGCGCACGCCCGGGCCGCGCCCGCGGTCGTCGGTGTAGTGCTGGGAGAGCACCACCACGCGCGTTCCGAGATAGATCGCCTCTTCCATGTCGTGCGTGACGAAGAAAATCGTCATGCGCTCGGCCTCCCACAGCTCGAGCAGGTACACCTGCATGTTCTCGCGCGTCTCCGGATCGAGCGCGCCGAACGGCTCGTCCATCATCAGGATCTTCGGGCGCTTGACGAGCGCCTGCGCGATCGCGACCCGCTGCTGCATGCCGCCGGAAAGCTCGTGGGGATACTTCGCCGCGTGCTCCGCGAGCCCGGTGCGCTCGAGGAAATGCCGCGCCTCGTCGCGGTGTTCGTGGCGCAAGCGCACGCGTTCGAACAGCCCCGCGGCGAGCGTGCGGCCGAGCATCACGTTGTCGAGCACCGTGAGATGGGGATAGAGGGAGTAGCGCTGATAGACGATGCCGCGATCCGGCCCGGGCCGCGCCACCTGCCTGCCGTCCACGAAGACGCGGCCGGAGGTCGCCTCCTCCTGTCCCAGGATGAGCCGGAAGAGCGTTGACTTGCCGCAGCCGCTGGGGCCGACGACGGAGCACAGCGTCCCGGCGCTGACCGAGAGGTCGATGTTCTCGAGCACCAGCTTCTCGCCGTACGCCTTGTAGACGTCTTCGAGATGCAGGAGCCTCCCTCCGGGCGCCGCGCCCGCGCTCACGCGCCCACCGCGGCGTACCAGCGGAACCGCCGGGCGATGAACTGGCGCAGCAGCCAGTCGGCGGCGAACCCGAGCATGGTGATCCAGAAGACGTACGGCAGGATCACGTCCATCGAAAGGTACCGGCGCACCAGGAAAATCCGGTAGCCCAGCCCCTCGGTCGAGGCGATCGCCTCGGCCGCGATCAGGAACAGCCACGCCCCTCCGAGCGAGAGCCGCACCGCGTCGATGAGGCGCGGCAGGACTTGCGGCAGCACGAGCCCGTAGATCACATCGGCCGACGAGGCACCGAGCGTCAGCGCCTTGACGATCTGTTCGCGCGGAATGCGCTCGGCGGTGAGCTGGATGTCGCGCGCGATGACCGGAAACACGCCGAGAAAGATCAGGGCCACCTTCGACAGTTCGTCCACGCCGAGCGCGATGAACAGGATCGGCAGGATCGCGAGCGGCGGAACCATCGACAGGAACACGAGGAAAGGCGAGAAGAGCGTCTTCGCCCGCGCAATCAGGCCCATGTTGAGGCCGGCGAGCAGCCCGGCGAGCGCCGCAGATCCAGCGCCGAGTGCGATGCGCTTGAGGCTCGCCCAGGTGTCGGCGGCGAGCACGTACTGGCCGCTCTGCGGGTCGGGCTGGAGCGCGTACCGGTCGATCGCCTCCGCCATCTGTGCCAGGCTCGGCAGCAGCTTGTCCTGCGGGTTGTCGGCAAGCCGCTCGTGCGAGGCGAACAGGTAGACCGCGACGATCAGCACGAAGGGCAGCAGGCCCAGCAGGACATTGCTCCGCACGGCCGCCGCCGGGGAGGTCTGCTTTGCCTCGGCTGCCACGACAGGCACGCCGGTTCCGGGCCGGCCGTCGCTACAGCTTCCCGTCCGCGGCCGCTTTCATGGCGCTGGCGTCGAAGCGCAGCTTCACGTTCTTCGCATTGCCGAGAACGGCGCCGTCGGGGAACTGGATGCCGATGAAATCCTTGGACTTCGCGCCCTTGCCGAACAGGCCCTTGGCGAAGGTGAACGTGCGCACCTGCTCCATGGTCTTGCGGAGGTCGGCGCTCGCGGCGAAACCGGCGGCCTCGGCGGCCTTGTAGAACATCGCCGTGGTGGCAAGTTGCGCCTTGAACTCGGCCGCCGTCGCGCCCGAGGCCTTGGCCATGAAATCGATCGCGTCGGCCGCCGCCTTGTCGCGCCCCGACATGAGCGCCATCGTCTCGTACCACGCGCCCGCGAGCGCCTTTCGCAGCGGCTCGGGTGCGGCGGTCTTCACCACCATGAGGTCGATGATCTCGCCCGGGATCTGCGAGGAGTCGAACACCAGCTTCGCGCCCTTCGCGTTGCGCGCCTGCTGCAGCGGCGGGTTCCACGTCACCGCCGCGCCCTTCGGATCGGCCCCGAACACCGCGGCGATGTCGGCGTCGCTCGTGTTGACGGTGCGCACGTCCTTCTCGCTCATGCCGTTCATCTGCAGCGCGCGCGCCAGCAGGTAGTGCGAGACGGAAAATTCGACCAGCTTGACCGAGCGACCCTTCAGGTCCTTGACGCTGGCGCCCTGCTTGAGCACGATCCCGTCGTTGCCGTTCGAGAAGCTGCCGACGATGAGCGCGGTCGTGTCCACGCCGCCTACCGCGGGGATCGTGAGCGCGTCCATGTTGGTCATCGCGCAGGCGTCGAACTTGCCCCCGGTATAGAGGTTGATCGATTCGACGTAATCGTTGACGAGCACGAGTTCCACCTCGATGCCCTGCTTCGCGGCCCACTTCTGGATGATGCCGCGTGCCTGAGCGTAGCCCCAGGGCTCCCAGCCGGTGTAATGCGACCATGCCACGCGGTACCTGGACTGCGCCGAGGCCGTGGTGGCAAGGACCGCGCCGGCGAGCGCTGCAAGGACGAGTTTCAGAATTGACATGCGGGCCTCCCTATGAGCTTTGTCCCATGGACTTTTCGAGCGTCGCGCCGATCCGGCGCGCGTTCTCGGCGTTCGCGATCGCCCGTCCGGCCTCCTCGGACAGCTTGTCCAGTTCGAGGATCGCGTTCGCCATCTGCGGCAGCGCCTCCTGCCGGAAGCGTGAAATGTCGTCCAGCGCCGCGCGCACGTCGGCGAACGCCTGCTTCAGCGTCTCGATATTGAGGCTCGTCCCGGCCGCCATCTTGTGGATCTCGGCGCCCTGGGTGCGCAGGGTGCGCGCGGTATCGGCGATCAGCTTGTCGGTGGTCTCGGTCACCGCCTGCACCTTTTCCAGCGTGATGCGCTGATTGGCGAGCGCCATGGCGAGCGTCACGGCCACCTGCAGCGCGCTCACCGTCACGTTCACCGCGCGGTCCACGCCGCGCGCCAGCTCGATGTTGTTGCGCATGATGATGTCGATCGCGAGGATTCCCTGCTGGTTCACGATCAGCTGCTGCTGCAGGTCCTGGATGCGCTGGCGCAGCGGGAACAGCCACTCGTTCTCGGCGAACGCGCGGCGCGGGTCGCCCGGCGCAAGCTCGCGCTCGAGTTTCTCCGACAGCTTGGCGTCGATGAGGCGGCCGAGCTTGATCGCCTTCTCCAGTTTCTCCGTCAGCAGCCGCATCGCCTTCTGGTCGTCGCCGAGGGTGGCGTTGTCGCGCATCAGCTGCTCGCGGCCGTTGCGGAGCGAGCGCACGATCGCGTCCATCACCGTCTTCGCGCTTTCGTAGCGCGAGAAGTAGCGCTTGAGCGGCGTGCCGACGAACGGCAGCCGGCCGAGCACGCGCGTCATCCATCCCGGCTCGAGGTCGTACTGTCCGGGATCGAGCTCCTCGACCTTGACCTTGAGGTCGACGAGCGCGTTGCCCACCTCGCCGCCCTCGGTCGCGCTCTCGTAGAGCTTTTTCACCGGCTGCTTCAGCATTTCGCTGCGGCGCGCAGACTCGCGCTGCAGCTCCAGGCCCATCGATTGGATCGCGTTCCGGCTGCGGGTCTGGGCGTCCGCGTTTTTCGGGTCGACCGTGAGGAGGTGCCCGACGATCTGATCGGCCTGGCCGTCGAGCTGGGGATCGGCGGGTGCCGGCTGCGCTGCCCCCGGCACGTCGAGCCACGACATGACCGATTCGAGTTCGGTCTTTTTCTCCTGCGGCTGGGTCGTCTGCGTCGTCATCGGACTCTCCCTTTTCCCCGTTTCAGCCGTACTCGCGCGCCCGCTGCGCGATGCGCGCAAGCTCGTCGATGGCGGTCTCCATGTCGAGCGCGGCGCGGTCCGGCTCGGTGCGCATCCCGGCGACCGCCGCGAGGGCCGCATCGAGCCGCCCGAGCGCCTGTTCGTTCTGCGCCAGGAGCGCGTCGATCCTCGCCAGGTGCTCGCCGCGCACCTTGAGCTGCTCGCGCAGTCCCGAGCACTCCTGCTCCTGCGTCGCCGAGCGCCGCCCGATGTTCTCCAGCGCCTCGATGCGGCCCGCGATGTAGGCCTCATCGATCGCCGCGCTGCCACGCGCCGCCACCGCGATTCCGCGGAGGTTGTCGATTCCCGACAGGTACACCTGCTCGGCGACGCCGAGAAAGCGCGCGTGCGTCAGTTCGTGCGGCCCCAGCTTGTCCCCCAGCACTTCCTCGAAGGCGCCTATTTTCTCCTGAAATCGCTCGAGCTGCCGCGCGCCTTCCCGCGCGCCGACCGCCTGGAGGTCCTGCTCGAGATTCTCGAGCATCGCCTGACGCTCGGCGAGGATCGCGGCGCTCGCCGTGGCGAGGTACTCGCGGGCAAAGCGCTCGCGGCGCAGCAGGAAATTCACCCCGAAACCGATCGCCGCGACGCCCCCCGCCGCGGCCGCCGCGGCGAGCACAAGCGGAGAGCCCGCCAGCAGGGCGGCGCCGGCCCCCCCGAGGAC
>CAZXAR010000025.1:12188-28652 GCA_964638135.1 uncultured Enterobacteriaceae bacterium
CGGCGAGCACAAGCGGAGAGCCCGCCAGCAGGGCGGCGCCGGCCCCCCCGAGGACGCCGATTGCAGCCGGGTACACCACCGCCGGATGCTGCAGCGAGCGCGCCAGCACCGCAAGCTTGATCGCCGATTGCGACAGATCGGGCCGCCGGGCGCTCATCGCGCCGTTACAGCGCTTCGGCCACGAGCGAGAGCTCGACTCGCGGCAGGCGGTAGGCGTACGCGCGGTCGGACTCGCCCGCCTCGCGGGCGAGCGGCTGCTCGGAACCCAGCCCGATCACGCGCACCCGGTTGCGGTCGACGTTGTACGTCACGTTGAGGTAGCGCGCCGCCGCCTCGGCACGCTCCTCGGAGAGACGCTGGTTCTCCGCGGCGTCGCCGCGCAGCGCGGTATGCCCCTTGATGACGACGCGGAAGTTCGGATAGTGCGCGAGCGTCTCCATGGCGCGGTCCAGCTCGATCTTGCCTTCGTACGAAAGCTCCGCCGTGCCGCTCTGGAATACGACCGGCACCGCCTTCAGCGTGCCCACGGCCTTGAGCGCCGCCCAGCCTCCGTCCGAGAGCGCAGAGAATTTGCGCTCGAGCGAGGGCGCGTCCGCGACGGGCGCTTTCTGGCCGGTGACGCTTTTCACGTACACGGCGGAAAGAAACTGGCGGTTGATGATGCGGTAGGGGTCCTGGTCGGGCAGGGGGCTCGCCTTGAATTCGCCTGCGTCTACCAGGATGCGCACCGCCGCGTGGATCGCGTCGACGAGCGCGTCGCCGCCCGACGCGCTCCCCAGCCAGGTCTGGAAATTGTCCGAAAGCGAAGTCCACTCCACGCCCGCGAGCAGGCGCCTGACGCTTTGCGCCGGCAGGCGCGTGGACTCCGCCACCGCCTGCTCGAGGCGCTGGGAATTCTCGCGGTATTCGCGCAGGACCTGGAAGTATCCCGCGAGCAGCGCCGTCACCGCCGCCGGGTCCTCGGCCGAGAACGCCCGGTTCACGAGCAGCACGTCGACGATCAGCCGGCGCGTGTCCTCGGTGCCGAGCAGTTTCACCAGTCCCTCGGTCGAAAGCGCGCGCGTCACGTCCGGCTCCCACAGCACGGCCACGTCGGCCTGGCGCGCAAGCAGCTTCTTCAGGGCGTCGGGGGAACCGTCGGACTCGATCCGCCAGGGCCCCTTGCCGCGCAGCGCCTGGATGTCGAAGTGCACCGCCGTCGCCCGCAGCAGGTGCTCGCTCGGGCTGTTGGGCGTGAACGCGACCTTTACCCCTTGCATTCGCTTCAGGCCGTCGAGATCCGCGACGCGGTTCTTCCACGCCACGATCGCGTCGCCGCCCTTCGATTCGTCGATCACCGCGACGATCGTCCCGGGGAACGCCTTCGGCGCGCCGTTCAGGAGATAGGCGTCCACCGTGGCGACCGCAAACTGCAGTGTGCCGTCCTTCAGGCGCTGCATGCGCGTCGCATAGTCGGCCTTGTCGTCCTCGCACACGAGGACATACCCGGCGACCCGCATTCGCTTCTGCATTTCGCCCGAGCACAGCGGGAAGTAGCCGATCCAGTTGTCCACGCCGATCCGCAGCTTGCCCTTGGTGTCGCGCGCATCCGAGGTCGCGCGCTGGGTGCGCTCCTGCCAGATCGGCCAGCCGTACTTTGCCGCGCCGATGAACACCAGCCCGAGCACGACGATCGTCAAGGCGTACTTGACGTGAGCGTTCATCGCCGCAGGGCGCTACTTCCGGAATTCGAGGACCGCGAACGACGGCGCCTCCGCGAGCACCGCGCCCAGTCCGGCGCGCAGCTGCTCGGGGTTGTCCGCAGCGCGGTACAGCGTGCGCCCCGGCTGGTTGAGCGAATGCTCGGTGCCGATGCAGAACCCGATCGTGTGCAGCACGACCGGCGACTGCGCAAGCAGCTGGTTGACAGCCGCGGTCGGGTCCTGACCCGGGTTCGCCTCGCCGTCGGTGACCACGACGAGGTGGTACTCGCCGTAGCCGAGCTGCCGTGCGCCCTGCGCCTGCAGCCGGTCGTAGGCGAGCGCCACCGCGTCACGCAGCGGCGTTCCGCCGCTGGCGCTCGCGCGCCCGAGCGCGGCGCGGAACTTGTCGCGGTTGCCCGTTCCGAGCGGCAGCCATTCGCGCACGCCGCTGCGGTCGAAGACCTGCAGGCCGAGGTTCGCATCCGCGGGAAGCGAATCGGCGAAGGCGGCGAGCGCATTGCGAGCCGCGGCGATCTTGGTCAGGTCCCCCGAGCAGGCTCGGCCGTCCATGCTGCCCGATGCGTCGAGCACGACGTAGTAGTTCCGCGCAAAGAGGTCGCGCGAGATCGCCGCCTGCCCGGGCTGTCCCGGCGGCCATGCGGGCGTTAGCGGCCGGCTGCTCACCTGCCGCGGCGCAGAGGCGGCTTGGGCGGCGGGCTTGGCCGGAGCGGGCTTGGCCGGTGGCGGGGGCTGTTCGCAGGCGCCGAGCGCGCCGAGCGCGCCGGCAAGCGCGAGCCGCACCAGGACCGGCGCGGGGCGCGTGTTCACAGCGGCTTGAACGCGGAAGCCTCGGCTTCCACCTGGATGATGCGGAATTCCACCCGCATGTTGCTCTGCCATTCGGCTTCGGACTTGGGCGCACAAGGATCGGCACCGCAAACGCCGGTCTTGGGCTGCGTGATGCCATGCCCGATCACCGCGAACTGCGACGGGTCGAGCGACACGCCCTGCGCCCTGCCGTACGCGATCACGCTGTCGCGAACCGCGATCGCGCGGGAAAGCGAGAGGTTTTTCGCCGACTGCTGGGTGCGGCCGAGCACGACCTCGGGCGAGCCGTCCCTCTTGGCGCGCAGGTACGCCATCGGATCGCTGTGGCCCTCCACCGTGATGATCGCGCCGCCGTAGGTCGCGGCGAGCCCCACGACCCGCTTGAACGCGTCGCTGTAGAGATCGGCGGTGAACTTGTCCTGGTTGGGCTTGAAGTAGACCTCGAACGCGAACAGCTCGCCTTCGCCGAGCCGGCCCTGGCTCTGCTTGCGGGCTACCATCGACGCGACCTTGTCCGAGTCGAACCTGCGCGCCTCGGGCGCGGCCGCGACATCGGCCGCGGCGCCGAACTGGCGATAGTCCCACTGCGCGTGCTCGAGCGGCGCAGCGCGCGCCACCAGCCCGAGCGAGACGAACGCGGACTGGATTTCCCGGTTCAGCGTTGCGAAGTTGCGCGGGTTCTCCGCGCGCGTGAAAAAGGCCGCATTGCCCGCGACGGCGACGAACTCCGCATCCTGGAACATGCCCTCGACCTCGGCGAGCGCCTGCGGGCTGTCGAGCAGCTCGCGCGCCGCGGCCGCCATCACCTCCTTGTACTCCGCGCCGCGAGAGGCCTTGGCGGCGACGAGCTTGCGCAGCGCCTCCTCGCCCTGCATCAGCCCGCGCACAAACTTCTCGACCTCGGGCCGGTTCGCCTGGAAATAGTCGGCACGCACCGCGTACACGTCCGCGATGATGCGGTTTGCGGTCTTCGTCGAAAGCAGGATGCGGGCGCCTTTCACCGAGTCTTCGGCGCCCGTGCCCACCGTGCCGGCCGAAGTGAGAGCCATGGCATCGGGAATGATGACCAGCGCCGCGTCCACCTTCGGGTCGTGCAACGCCGCGGCGGGCGATTTCGCGCCGGCGGTGAGGTCGGCGGTCCAGCGCAGGTTCACATCCTTCGGCGTAAGTCCCGCGTCGGCGAGGATCTTCGAGAGGTAATCGACGTGCGGCCCGTAGGCCTGCAGGGCGACCGTCTTGCCCTTGAGGTCCTTCGTCGTCCGGACGCTCTGCCGCACGACGAGCGCGTCGCCGCCCGCCGACCAGGTGAGCTGATGGATCACCACCGGCTTGGTACGCGGGTCGCGGCCGGCCGCCTCGGCGGCCATGTTGATCATGCCGAGCGTGCCGCGCAGATACGGCGATCGGCCGGCGAGGTACGCTTCGAGCTGTCTGGCGAAGACGTCCTCGCGCGAGAGCCGCAGGTTCAGACCGAGCTTGCCGAGAATGCTCGCCTTGGCCGTCCCCTTGGCGTTGCCGTTGGCGAGGATGGTGGCAATGTCGCCGCCCCACGTGATGATCGGCACTTGCACCGGGCCGGACGCGACCGTGCCGACCGGTGTCGTGACCACCTGCGCCAGCGGCGGCGACTGCACGAACTGGCCCTGCGCTGCCGCGCCGCCACAGGCGAATGCGAGCGCAGCCAAGTGCGCGATCCGCCAAGTGGTCCTGACCGTCTCTTTCTCCATAGACGCCCCTTTTGCCCGAACTCGTCTCCGGGACGGCACCGCAGCCGGGTCTTCGGTGTGCGCCCGATGGTAGGAACGTGGCAATGGTACGTCAAGGCGGCCGCGCCCTTGACGTGTATCAAGTGCGGGCAGCCGGCCGCGGTAAGAATTCGCAGTGAGGCGGTGGCACCGTGAACGCTCTACAACTTCGCGCGATCGCGCTACCGCGGCTGCGCCACCACCCGCAGGTACGGTTTCAGCGTCTTGAAGCCCTGCGGATACTTGCGCTTGGCGTCCTCGTCGTTCACCGACGTCGGGATGATCACGTCCTCGCCCGGCCTCCAGTTCACCGGGGTCGCCACCGTGTGCCGGGCGGTGAGCTGCACCGAGTCGAGCAGGCGCAGCACTTCGTCGAAGTTTCTGCCGGTGCTCATCGGGTAAGTGAGGGTCGCCTTGACCTTCTTGTCCGGCCCGATCACGAACACCGAGCGCACGGTCGCGTTGTCCACCGCCGTCCGTCCGGAGGCGGCGCCGCTCGCGTTCGGGTGGATCATGTCGTAGAGCTTGGCGATCTTCAGGTCGGTGTCGCCGATCAGCGGGTAATTGAGCGCGTGCCCCTGCGTCTCCTCGATGTCCTTGGCCCATCTGCCGTGATCGCCGACCGAATCGATGCTCAGCCCGATCACCTTGCAGCCGCGCCGGTCGAACTCCGGCTTGAGCCGCGCCATGTACCCCAGTTCGGTGGTGCACACCGGCGTGAAATCCTTCGGATGCGAAAAGAGGATCGCCCATCCGTCCCCGATCCACTGGTGAAAGCGGATGCTGCCCTCGGTCGTTTCGGCGGTGAAATCCGGTACTTCGTCTCCTATGCGCAATGCCATGACTGATCTCCTCTGCAAGTATTTCCTGCGGACTCGCAATCCTGTCCGCGTCCGGGCGCGCTTCGGCGCGCCGCCACGCTATGCTCGCTGACGTGAATCCCTCGCCGCAACCGGGACTTTCGGCGGCCGAAGCCGCGGCGCGCCACGCCGCCGAGGGCCCCAACCGGCTGCCCGTCGCCGAAACGCGAAGCACGCTTCGCATCGCCCTCGAAGTGCTGCAGGAACCGATGTTCCTGCTGCTCGTCGCCGCCGCCGGGATCTACATGCTGCTCGGGGACGTGCGCGAGGCGGCCGTGCTCGGCGCCTCGATCGTCGTTGTCATGGCGATCACCGTGGTGCAGGAGCGCAAGTCCGAGCGTGCGCTCGAGGCGTTGCGCGATCTGTCCAGCCCGCGCGCCCGGGTGGTGCGCGGCGGGGCTGTGCACCGCATCGCCGGTGCCGAAGTGGTGCGCGGCGACCTGATCCTTCTTGCCGAAGGCGACCGTGTGCCGGCCGACGCGCGACTGGTGGCGGTGAACGACCTGATGGTCGATGAGGCGCTTCTCACCGGGGAATCGCTGCCGGTCGAGAAACGTCCCGACATGCCGGTCTACTCCGGCACGCTGGTCGTCAAAGGCCAGGGCAGGGCGGAAGTGAGCGCGATCGGCGCGCACACCGAATTCGGCCGCATCGGCACTTCGCTCGCGTCGCTCGACACCGAAAAAACGACGCTGCAGCGGGAGACCGCGCGCATTGTCAAGATCGTGGCGCTGATCGGACTTTCGCTTTGCACGCTGCTGATCGCGTTCTATGTCGCGACGCGCGGCGAATGGCTCGCCGGGATCCTGGCAGGGCTCACCCTCGCGATGGCGATCCTGCCGGAGGAATTCCCCGTGGTGCTGACCGTGTTCCTTGCGCTCGGCGCCTGGCGGATCTCGCGCCACGGCGTGCTGACCCGCCGGATGCCGGCGATCGAGACGCTCGGCGCCGCAACCGTGCTGTGCGTCGACAAGACGGGCACCCTGACCGAGAACCGGATGGAGGTGGTCGACACCATCGCCTCGGGCGTGGCGGCGGCGCAGGTGCTCGAAGCGGCCGCGCTTGCCTGCGAACCCGAGCCGTTCGACCCGATGGAGCGCGCCATCCTCGAGGCAGCAGGTCCCGGCGCGGCGGAGATGCGGCGCGCCTGGGCCCTGGAGCGCGATTACCCGATGACCTCGGATTTTCTGGCCGTATGCCACGCCTGGCGCTCGAGCGCGGGCGAGCGGCGCGTGTGCATCAAGGGTGCGGCGGAAACGGTGCTAGCGCTCTGCGGGCGCAAGGGCGGCGGGGAGGAGCAGATGCCGGATGCGGCCGCGCGCGGCCTGCGCCTCATTGCGGTGGCCGAAGCCGCCTGGCAGGGCGATGACTGGCCTGCGGATCCGAGACAGTTCGAATTCCGCTGGCTGGGGTTTGTTGCGCTTGCCGACCCGCTGCGCGACGAAGTGGCGGAGTCGGTGGCGCTCTGCCGCCGCGCGGGCATCCGGGTGGTCATGATCACGGGCGATTACCCGGGGACCGCGCTTGCGATCGCTCGGCAGGCCGGCATCGACGCCGAGGGTGGCGCGCTCTCCGGCGCCGAGATCGCTGCCCTGGACGAGACGGCGCTCGCGCAGCATGCGCGGCGCGTGAACGTGTTCGCGCGCATCCGGCCGGAGCAGAAGCTGCGGCTGGTGCAGGCCTTCAAGGCGGCAGGCGAAATCGTGGCGATGACGGGCGACGGCGTGAACGATGCCCCGGCGCTCAAGGCCGCCCACATCGGGGTGTCGATGGGCCGGCGCGGCACCGACGTCGCGCGGGAAGCATCCGCGCTCGTGCTGCTGGAGGACGACTTCGGCTCGATCGTGCACACGGTGCGCCTGGGCCGCAGGATCTACGACAACATCCGCAACGCGATGCGCTACCTGATCGCGGTGCACGTCCCCACGGCAGGGATGTCGTTTCTGCCGCTCGCCTTCGGCTGGCCGGCGTTCCTGTTCCCGGTGCACGTGGTCTTTCTCGAATTCGTGATCGACCCCGCTTGCTCGATCGTCTTCGAGGCCGAGGAAAGCGACGCGCGCGCCATGCAGCGCCCGCCGCGCGACCCGCAGCAGCCGTTGTTCAACCTCGAAATGCTCGGCGTGAGCCTCGCGCTGGGCTGCTCGGCGCTCGCGGCGGTGTTCCTGGTCTACTGGTGGGCGGCGGGCGCCGGACGCGGCGAAGGCGAGCTGCGGGCGCTCGGCTTCGCGGCGATCGTATTCGCCAACATCGTCATGATCCATGCCACGCGCTCGCGCGACCTCAGCATCCTCGGGTCGCTGCGCCGGCCGAACCCGGCGCTGTGGTGGGTCACCGGCGGCACGCTCGCCGCGCTCGGCGTGTCAATCTACGTGCCCTCGGCGGCGGCGATCTTCCGCTTCGCGCCGCTTTCGCCTGCGGACCTCGCGATCGCCGCGGCGGCCGGCATCGCCGGCGTGCTCTGGTACGACTTCTACAAGCTGCTTCGGCCGAGACGCGCGCCGTAATTCGCGAAAAATTGCAAGGGCGGGCTCGAGCTTCAGGGGTACGCGCTCGTCGCGCTTGCGCAGTGAAATCTCAGTCCCCGAGCACCGCCTCCAGACCGGCGATGTCGAGGATCTGCACGTGCTTTTGCTGCACCTCGATCACGCCGTCGTCCTGGAAGCGCGAAAAGAGGCGGCTCACGGTCTCGAGCTTCAGGCCGAGGTAGCTGCCGATCTCCTCGCGCGTCATGCGCAGGTGGAAGTTGGAGGGCGAATAGCCGCGCCGCGTGAAGCGCTTCGAGAGGTTGAGCAGGAACGCGGCGAGGCGCTCCTCGGCGCGCATCGAGCCGAGCAGCATCATGACTCCGTGGTCGCGCACGATCTCGCGCGAGAGCACGCAATGCAGGTGCCGCTGCATGGCCGGAATCTCGCGCCCGAGTTCCTCGACCAGTGAAAACGGCAGCACGCACACCTCGCAGTCCTCGAGCGCGACCGCGTTGCCGTTGTACGAGCCGGTGCCGATGCCGTCCATGCCGAGCAGCTCGCCGCCCATGTAAAAGCCGGTCACCTGCTCGCGCCCGTCGTCGTTGAGCACGGTGGTCTTGAGAAACCCGCTGCGGATCGCGTACACGGCGCTGAACGGATCTCCGGCATTGAACAGCGCTTCGCCGCGCCGCACGCGCCGGCGCGCATAGACGACGCTTTCCACCCGCGCGATGTCCTCTTCGCCCAGGCCCTTGGGCAGGCACAGCTCGCGCAGGTTGCAGTTCGAACAGGTGATTTCGAACTTGCGCGCCGCCGGCAGCGGCAGCGTGGCGGGCGTGTGCAGCGAGAGTCGGGCGACGGTTGCGGTGTGCATGGTTCCTCCGGAACGTTCAATGCATTTTCTCGTTGGCGCGGGCGCTCAGCACCGCGCGCACGTCGTCGAATTCGGTGCTCTTGTCGAAAAAACCGCGCACGCCGAGGCGCTCGGCGAGGCGGCGGTACGCATCGGCGGTGAAATTGGTGAGCATGTAGACGTCGATCGCGGGCGCTTGCGCGCGCACGGCGCGCAGCACGTCGAACCCGCTGCCCTGCGAGAGGTTGATGTCCAGAACGACCGCGTCGGGCCGGGTGTCGAGAATGCCGTGGATCGCCTCTTCGGCGCGCGAGGCGTGCCCCACCGTGGCAGCCCCGGTGATCGTGCCGAGCATCGCCTCGAGCCGCTCGAGCACGATCGGCGAGTCCTCCACCAGGAAGACCTTGAAGGCTTCGAATCGCGCGCTGCACATGGCCGCCAGTGTGCTGGGCGCGGGGTCCGCGCGCTATCGGCGTTCGCCGCTTCCGGCTGTAGGCGGCGGCGACCGCCGTGTAGGAAATGTCCTACAGGAGTTTCTTTTCCACCGCGTAGCGCACCAGCTCCACCGTGTTATCGAGCTCCATCTTCTGCAGCAGGCGCGTCTTGTGGGTGCTGACCGTCTTTACCGAAACGTGGAGCTTGGCCGCGATCTCGCTCAGGCCCTTTCCGGCGACGAGCATCCGGAAGACCTCGAATTCACGGTCCGAAAGCCGCGTGTGCGGCGGGGCGTCGCCGCCCTGCGCGGCGCCGACGAGCTGCGCCGCGGTCGTTTCGCTGATCTGCACGCCGCCGGCGGCGACCTTGCGGACCGCGGCGACGAGCTGCTCGGCCGCGCTGTCCTTGGTGAGGTATCCGGAGGCGCCGGCCTTGAGCGCGCGCGCCGCGTACTGCTGCTCGCCGTGCATCGACAGCACGAGGATGCGCAGATCCGGCTTTTCGATCCTGAGGCGCTTGATGAGGTCGATCCCCGCGAGCCCCGGCATCGAGAGGTCGAGCACCGCGAGGTCGAAGTCGTTCGCCTTCACCTGCGCGAGCGCTTCGTCGCCGGTCGCTGCCTCGCCGGCGACCTCGATGTCCGCGGTCGCGGCGAGAAGCTGCTTCAGCCCCTCGCGCACCAGGGTGTGGTCGTCGGCGAGGAGCACCCGGATCACGCGGCTTCGCCCTGCGCGGGAAGGCGCGGAATGCGCACGAACACGCGGGTGCCGCCGCGCGGCGCGCGCCCGATCTCGACGATGCCGCCGAGATAGCGCACGCGCTCGCGCATGCCCTTGAGACCGAGCGAGCGCGGCCGCGCGAGATCGGCGTCGTCGATGCCGCGGCCGTCGTCCTCGACTTCGAGCTGCAGCATGCTGCCGCCGACGCCGAGCACGACCCAGGCGTGGCGGGCCTGCGCGTGGCGCGCGACGTTGGTGAGCGACTCCTGCAGCACGCGGTACAGGGCGATCGCCACGCTGCGGTCGACGTCCGCGAGCGCGCCGTCGCCCGGCATTTCGAGCTCGCAATTCACGTTCGCGCGCTTGGCGAAATCGTCCACCAGCCAGGAGACCGCATCCTGCAGCCCGAGATCGTCGAGCATCAGCGGCCGCAGGTCGGCGGAGATGCGCCGCACCGAGCCGACGGTGCGGTCGAGCAGCGCGTTCATCTGCGCCACGCGCGCGTGCAGCGCCTCGTCCTCGGCGGGCAGCCGCTCGCGCACCCACGCGATGTCGATCTTCAGCGCGGTGAGAATCTGGCCGAGCTCGTCGTGCAGCTCGCGCGCGATCGTCGTCTTTTCCTCCTCGCGCGCCTCCAGCACGCGCGCCGAAAGCTCGCGCAGCTCGGCCTGCTGCTGGCGCAGCTGGTCCTCGTACTGCTTGCGCCGCGTCATGTCGCGGAGGATGACGGTGAAGAACAGGCGGCCGCCTTCCCGCGCCTGCGAGATCGACGCTTCGATCGGGAACTCCTCGCCGTCCGCCCGCAGCCCCCAGAGCACCGAGATGTCGCCCATCTTGCGGCTGGTGACGCCGGTGCGGCCGAATCTCTCGATATGTCCGCGGTGCGCGCCGCGAAAGCGCGCCGGAATGAAGCGATCGAGCGGCGAGCCGAGCACGTCCTGGCGCCGACAGCGGAACATCGCTTCCGCAGCGCGATTGAAGTGCACGATGCGATGCTGCTCGTCGATCGTGAGGATGGCGTCCATGGCGGATTCGACCACCGCGGCAAGCCGCGCTTCGCTTTCGCTCAGCGCCGCGCGCGCCTGTGCGCGATCGGCCTCGGTGCGGATCCAGTACCAGATCGCCACGCCGATCGCCACGGCGAACAGCACGAAGTCCGCGACCAGGATGACGGCGAGCAGCAGCGGCCGCTCCTCGCCGTAGGCCAGCGCGACCATGTTGAGCGCCAGCAGGCCCGCGGCAAGGGCGCCGTTGACGACCCAGAACAGGGTGCGCGTGGCGTGTTTCAAGGCGCTAGGCCTCTTGACTCAGGTCAAGAGGCCGCAAGCACCGCGGGGCATAGTGCATGCAATGGCGTATCCCGCTTCCGAACTGGTCATCGATCCGGTCCTGATCCGCAGGTACGACGTGAGCGGCCCGCGCTACACGTCGTACCCGACCGCCGACCGGTTCGTGGAAGCCTATGGCGAGGCCGACTGGCGACACTGGATGGGCAAGCGCAACATCGGCGGCATCAATCAGCCGCTGTCCGTTTACGTCCACCTGCCGTTCTGCGACACGCTGTGCTACTACTGTGCCTGCAACAAGGTCGTAACACGCGATCACGGCCGTTCGGCGAAGTATATCAAGTACCTCGGCAAGGAACTGGCGCTCACCGGAGCGCTCCTCGGCGCACCGCACGGCCCGGATCGGCGCATCTGCCAGCTGCACTGGGGCGGCGGAACGCCGACCTTCCTGACGCGCGAGGAGATGGCCGCGGTCATGCGCGCGCTCGATTCCGAGTTCGACCGCGATCCGCACGCGGAATATTCGATCGAAGTCGATCCGCGCCGCGTCGAAGAGGGGCGCATGGCGTTCCTCGCCGGACTCGGCTTCAACCGGCTCTCGGTCGGCGTGCAGGATTTCGATGCCGGCGTGCAGAAGTCGGTTCATCGCATCCAGAGCGAAGCCGAGACGCGGCGCGTCATCGACGAGGCGCGCGCGAGCGGATTCCGTTCGGTGAACCTCGACCTCATCTACGGCCTGCCCAAGCAGTCGCTCGACAGCTTCAGCGTGACGCTCGACCGGGTGCTCGACATCGCGCCCGAGCGCGTCGCGCTCTACAGCTATGCGCACCTGCCGCGCGTGTTCAAGCCGCAGCGGCGCATCGCCGAGGCGGAAATTCCCTCTGCCGAGACGAAGCTCCAGATCCTCACGCTCGCGATCGGCCGGCTCACGCGCGCCGGGTACCTGTACATCGGCATGGACCACTTCGCGAAGCCCGACGACGAGCTGGCGCAGGCGCAGAGCCAGGGCCGGCTGCAGCGCAATTTCCAGGGCTATTCGACCTATCCGGAGTCGGACATGCTCGGGTTCGGGATCTCGGCGATCGGCCGGGTGGGCCCGACCTATTACCAGAACCTGAAGTCGCTCGACGAGTACTACGACACGCTCGACGCCGGGCGCGCGCCGGTCTGGCGGGGGCTGGAGCTGACGCAGGACGATCTGGTGCGCCGCGCCGTGATCCAGGCGCTGATCTGCAATTTCCGCCTGTCCATCGAATCGATCGAGATCGCGTACCTGATCGATTTCCGGCGCTATTTCGCCGAGGAGCTCGCGGATCTGAAGCGCCTGGCCGACGATGGACTGATCGAACTGAATCCGGACTGGATCGTGGTGACGCCGCGCGGGCGGCTGATCGTGCGCGCGGTGTGCATGACCTTCGACCGCTACCTGCGGGCGAGTCTGCAGCGCGCGGGTTACTCCAAGGTGATCTGACTTGGACGCGCACGCAGGCGGTCTGCTGCTCGCGATGCTGGTCGCCGGGGTTGCCTCCGGCGTGCACTGCCTGGGCATGTGCGGAGGCATCGTCGCGGTGTTCGGTGCGCGGCGCACGATCCCGGTCGTGGCGGCAGGTGCACGGACCCACCCCGAATTCGTGCGCCAGCTCGGGTTCAATGCCGGACGGATCACGAGCTACACGATCGGCGGCGCGCTCGCCGGTCTTCTCGGCAGCACCGCGCTCTACATGGCGGGGGCGCGACCGGCGCAGACCGTGCTGTACATGCTCGCCAACGCGATGCTGGTGCTCGTAGGGCTCTATCTCGCCGGGGCGGGGAGACTCCTCGGGCCGCTCGAGCGGCTCGGGGCGCCGCTCTGGCGCCGCGTGCAGCCGATCGCCGCGCGCTCGCTTGGAGCGAGCACGCTGCCGCAGACCTACGCAGCCGGGCTCCTGTGGGGCTTCCTGCCCTGCGGGCTGGTGTACGGCGCGCTTGCGGCGGCTGCATTTGCCGGTTCCGCCGGCGCCGGCGCGGGCGCGATGCTCGCGTTCGGCCTGGGAACGCTGCCCAACCTGCTCGCCGCCGGCCTGCTCGCGGCGCGCACGCGGGCCTTGCTCGCGCACCGCGCGGCCCGCCTCGGCGCCGGCGCCGTGGTGCTGGGATTCGGCGTAGCGGGGCTGATGGGTGTGTTAGGAGAAAAACAATGAACCGGGCGATCCGAATTCTGCGCGATGAGCATCGCTCGATCGCGGCGGTGCTGCATGGCCTGCAACACCTGGCGCGCGTGGCACAGGAGCCGGAGGCGCGCCCGCGATTCGAGGTGTTCAGGGCGATGATCCACTACATCGACGCCTTTCCCGAGCGCCTGCACCATCCCAAGGAAGACGCCTACCTCTTCGAGTACGTTGCGCGGCGCGCGCCGGAAGCGGTCCCGCTCATCGAGTCGCTGCGCGCCGAGCACCTCGAAGGGGCGAGGCGCGTGCGCGAACTGGAGCGGGCCGTCGCGGAGTTCGAGCGCACCTGGCCGCTGTGGACGGGCCCGTTCGTCGCGGCCGTGGACGAATACGCCGAATTCCACTGGGGCCACATGCGCAAGGAGGAACAGGAACTGCTGCCGCTTGCCGAGCGCGTGCTGACCAAGGCGGACTGGCAGGCGATCGGCGACGCCTTCGCCGGAAACAAGGACCCGATCGCGGACCTGCGGGAACAGGACTTCGCGAGCCTTTACACGCGCATCGTCAACCTTGCACCGGCGCCGATCGGCCTGGGCGAGCGCTGGGAGACGGCGCGCGAGCGAAGCCCCTGACCCGAGGTGCCGGGCCGCTCAGCGGCAGACCAGCACCGGGATCTTCGTGTGGGTGAGCACCTTGGTCGTCTCGCTCCCCAGCAGCAGGCCGGAAAGCCCGCGTCTCCCGTGCGAAGCCATCACGATCAGGTCGCAGTCCTTCGACTGCGCGGTGCGGATGATTCCTTCCCAGGCCTGGTCGGAGGAAATCGAGACGGTCTTGCACGCCACGCCCGCGCTTTGCGCTTCGGCTTCCACCGCGGAGAGCGCCTTCTTCGCCTCGCGCTCGGTGATCTCCTTGAAGCGCCTGGGCGTCATGGCGGGGACGTAGATGACTGCCTCGCCGTAGACGGGAGGAACGTACGGCGGGGTGACGAAGACGCCGGTGAGCTTGGCGCCGAACGTTTTTGCGAGCCGGGCGGCGGTCCGGATCGCCTTGGCGGAGAGCTTCGAGCCGTCGGTAGGCACGAGGATGTGCTTGTACATGGCGTTGCCTCCTGGTCTGTTCACCATAGGTCCGGATATGCCCTCCCGGCTTGATCTGCGTCAAGCAGGCGCGCGCGGTGCGCCGCTAGCCTGCTCGCCTGGGGGGAGTCGAAACTCGTCGTGTACCAGCATATCCTGATCCCGTCCGATGGGTCGGAGCTCGCCGAAAAAGCGGTCGAGGCGGGCCTGCGGTTCGCGCAGTCGATCCGCGCGCGCGTCACCGGTTTCACTGCGGTCCCGGAATACAAGACGCCGAGCCACGGCGAGCTGATGTCCGGGAGCGCGGTGTCGCTCGCCGAACACGACCGGCGCGCCAGACTGCGTGCCGAGCAGGTGCTGCAGCCCATCATGCAGCGGGCGCAGTCGCTCGGCGTGGAGTGCACCACCGACTATGTGCAGAGCGACCATCCCTACGAGGCGATCATCCGCGCGGCGGAGATGCACGCCTGCGACCTGATCTTCATGGCCTCGCACGGCCGGCGCGGCTTCAGCGCCCTGGTTCACGGCAGCGAAACCCAGGGCGTTCTCACGCACTCCCGGATTCCGACGCTGGTCTATCGTTGAGCGCGCGTGCCAGCCGCCGGGCGAGCCATCTCAGCGAGCCGCGGGCGGTCGCGCAGCACGATGTCGCGCTTGTCCACGGTGATCAGCCCCTGGCTCGCCAGTTCGCGCAGCAACCGCGAGAACGTTTCCTTGGTCACGCCGAGCCGCGAGGCGACCACGGTCTTGGTCACCGGCAGCCGCACCCGGCTCGCGCCGCTTTCGGCGGCAAGCGACTCCAGGTACATCGCGATACGCTGGCGCGCGCTGAGCAGGGTGCTCGCCTCGATTTCGTCCACCATGCTGTGGATGCGCTCGGAGAAGCTGCTCAGCAGCCCGCGCGTGAAATTCGGGTCGCGGTCGAGCAGCGTGAGGATCGCCTGCCCGGGGAACACGACGAGCATCGTGTCCGACAGTGCGACCGCGTCGAGCGGATTCGGACGCTCGCGGAACACCAGCGCCTCGCCGAAGGTTTCGCCCGGGCCGACCAGGCGCAGCACTTTCTCCTCGCCGCCGTCGGCGCGCAGCGCGAGCTTCACGTGACCGTAGGCGACGCCGAAAAAGCACGTCAGCCATTCGCCGCGCCGGCAGACCGTGGCGCCGCGGCGCAGGTGCTGCACGCGCGCGTGCCGCGCCAACTCCGCCAGGTGCTGGCGCGCCACCTGCTTGAACATCGGCATGTTGGCGATGATGCCTTCGAGAAGGCCTGTTGCCATGCGTCAAATGCTGGCATGCCGCCCGGCCTTGTATTTGAGTCAGATCAATTGATCCGGCACCGTCGGGCGTAACAGGTTTATCGGGCATCAAACACGCGGCGGGGCTCAAAAGGGAAAATACCCAGTTTTTGCATGCTCATGCAGACCGTCCGCATCCGCACCAAGGAAATTCGCCCGCTCGTCCAGGGCGGAATGGGCGTGGGGGTGTCCGCCCACCGGCTCGCCGGTTCGGTCGCCCGGGAAGCCTGCGCGGGCACGATTTCGAGCGTCGATCTGCGGCGCCACCACCACGACCTGATGCGCGCGCTGGGGCGTTCGCGGGACAAGCAGGCGATCGAGCAGGCGAACCTGGTGGCGCTCGACCGCGAAATCCGGGCCGCCCGCGAGCTGGCGCGCGGCGAGGGCCTGATCGCGGTGAACGTCATGCGCGCGGTGACCCAGTACGCGACCTATGTCAGGCAGGCGTGCCGGAGCGGTGCCGACGCCGTGGTCGTCGGCGCCGGCCTTGCGCTCGATCTTCCGGAGCTGACCGAGCCCTGGCCCGATGTCGCGCTGGTGCCGATCGTCTCGGAGGCGCGCGCCGCCGCGCTTCTCGCCCGGCGCTGGTTGCGGCGCGGGCGGGCTCCGGACGCGATCGTGGTCGAGCATCCGCGGTTTGCCGGGGGGCACCTCGGCGCGGCGCGGCTGGAGGAAGTGGATGACCCGAGGTTCGATTTCGCGCGCGTGCTGCCGGAAATCCGCGCCGCGCTGCACGGGCTGGGCCTCGATCCGGCCGCGATTCCGCTCATCGCGGCCGGCGGGATCAACTCGCCGCGGCGCGTCGCCGAGGCGCTCGATGCCGGTGCCGCCGGCGTGCAGGTCGGAACGCCCTTCGCGGTTGCGACGGAGGGCGACGCGCACCCGAACTTCAAGCGCGTGCTCGCCGAGGCGCGGCGCGAGGACATCGTGGTGTTCATGAGTGTCGCCGGGTTGCCGGCGCGCGCGGTGCGCACGCCGTGGCTTGCGCACTACCTCGACAAACAGGACGTGCTGCGGCGCCGGGCCGGCAAGCGGCGCGAATGCACGCTCGCCTGGGATTGCCTTGCCCAGTG
>CAZXAR010000026.1:0-28615 GCA_964638135.1 uncultured Enterobacteriaceae bacterium
GGGTCTGTGGGGAATCCGATATGACGGACGCCAAGTACCAGGATAGGCAGAACCTCGAAATCTTCCGCTGGCCGGAGTTGATGCAGATCTTCCAGAGCCTCGTCGAGCGGGTGATGGTCTCTCCGGGCAACCTTTCGAGGCAGCTTCGCAGCGAGCTTTTCACGATGGCGAGTATCGCCGGCGGGTGTCAGCACTGCCAGGCGCATGGGGCGTACACGCTGCACATGATGGGCGTCGAGCCGGATCGGATCCGCGATATCTGGACGTTCGAACAGTCGGCGGAATTCTCCGCGGCGGAGAAGGCCGCGCTGCGGCTGGCGCGGGATGGGGCGCTGGTGCCCAACATGGTCGGGCCTGCCCACTTTGCAGAACTGCGCAGGCACTACCCCGACCGCCATATCGTCGAGATGCTTGCGGTGATCAGCTTGGCCGGCTGGTACAACCGCTGGAACAATTCCATCGCGACCGTGACGGACCGTGAATCGGTAGAGTGGGCCGACGCAAACCTCAAGGCGGTGGGCTGGGAATTGGGGAAACACGCGGGAGCGGCCCATGAGCAACGGAGAAAGCATCCGCGATCGACCGATCCCGATCGGATCGAGTATTAGCGATCACACCCGAACGCTGCCTCGCGCTTCCCGCGCAGCGTTATAGAAGAACAATGAGCGCGCGGCGAACGGCGATCCTTCTCCTTGCGGCCCACATCCTCTCGATGCTGGGTTTCGCCACCTTTTCCGCGCTCCTGCCTGAATTGCGCGACCTGTGGCAACTCACGAACTCGGAAGCGGGGCTGGTCGGCAGCGCCTTCTTCATCGGCTACATCGGCACCGTGTCCTACTGGACCGCGCTCACCGACCGCACCGACGGGCGGCGGGTGTATCTCGCCGGCGGCGTACTTTCGGCCGCAGGGAGCCTCGGCTTCGGATTGCTCGCGCAAGGCCTTGCGAGCGCGATGTTCTTCCACGCGCTGCTCGGCGCGGGCGTGGCAGCGACCTACATGCCGGGGCTGCGGCTCCTTTCGGATCGGGTGAGCGGCCCGGCGCAAAGCCGCGCGATCGCGTTCTACACCTCGTTCTTCGGCATCGGGATCGCGCTTTCGCTCGTACTTGCGGGCGCCGCGGCCGCGGCATGGGGCTGGCGCGCGCCGTTCCTCCTTGGGGCAATCGGCCCGGCGGCGGCCGCGCTGCTGGTGACGCTCGGCCTGGAGCGCGTCCCGCGCGCCCATGCGCCGGCCCAGCCGTTCAGCTTCGCGACGCTCTTTCCGGTGAGCGCCTGGAAGCGTGTGCTCGCGATTCGGCCGGCGACCGGATACACGCTGGGGTACACCGCGCATTGCGTGGAACTGTTCGGCTCGCGCGCGTGGATGGTCGCGTTTCTCGCCTTTTCCGCGGGACTCCAGGCCGGCGGCGACCGCTTTCCGTGGAGTGCCACCGCGATCGCGGCGGCGGTGAACCTCGCCGCGGTGCCGGCGTCGATCCTCGGCAACGAGATGGCGCTGCGGATCGGCCGCCGGCCGTGGATCCTCGTCGCGATGCTCGCCTCGGGGACGGGCGGCATTGCGCTTGCGCTCGCGGCACCGCTGCACTGGGCGATCGTGCTCGCGCTGCTCACCGCTTACTCGATGTTCGTCATGGCCGACTCGGCGACCCTCACCGCGGGGCTCGTCGCGAGCGCGCCCGCCGAGCTGCGCGGCGCGGCGATGGGCCTTTATTCGCTCGCGGGGTTCGCGGGCGGCATGCTCGGGCCGACCCTCTTCGGCGTGGCGCTCGATCTCGCGGGCGGCGCCGGCCGCGGCCTGGCGTGGGCCTGGGCCTATGCCGCGATCGGCGCGGGCTGTCTCGCCGCCCCGCTCGTCGTGCGCCTGTTCGGTGGCAGGCGCGCAGCGTAAGATTCGCCGGAATTCCCAAGGAGGAAGCCCCATGGAGCGCATCTGGCTGAAAAGCTATCCCCCCGGCGTGCCAACCGAGATCACCTTCGACGAATACAAGTCGGTGGGAGAACTGTTCGACAAGTGCGTGCGCCAGTTCGCCGAGCGGCCCGCTTTCCACAACATGGGCAAGACCATCACCTTCGGCGAGCTGGACCGGCTGTCGCGCGATTTCGGCGCCTGGCTGCAGGCTAGGGGCCTTCCCAAGGGCGCGCGCATCGCAATCATGATGCCGAACGTGCTGCAGTACCCGGTGGCGCTGTTCGGCGCCCTGCGCGCGGGCTACACGGTGGTCAACGTCAATCCGCTCTACACGGCGCGCGAACTCGAGCACCAGCTCAAGGACTCGGGCGCCGAAGTCATCGTGATCCTCGAGAACTTCGCGCACACGCTCGAGGAGGTGCTCGCGAAGACCCCGGTGAAGCACGTGGTGCTCGCGGCGCTCGGCGACATGCTCGGCGTCAAGGGCCTGATCGTGAATTTCGTGGTGCGCAACGTGAAAAAGATGGTCCCGGCGTTCGATCTTCCCGGCGCCGAGCGCTGGGGCGCGGTGCTCGGCGCAGGCGCGGGCAAGGACCTCAAGCCCTTCGAGACCGGGCACGAGGACATCGCGTTCCTGCAGTACACCGGCGGCACGACCGGAGTTTCCAAGGGTGCGATGCTGCTTCACCGCAACATCCTCGCCAACATCGCGCAGGCATCGGCCAATCTCGAGCTCGGGCTCGCCGGCGAGACGCCGTTCATCATCACGGCGCTGCCGCTCTACCACATCTTCTCGCTCACCGTGAATTGCCTGCTGATGATGAAAATGGGCGGGCTGAACGTCCTGATCACCAATCCGCGCGACATTCCGGCGTTCGTGAAGGAGCTCGGCAAGCACCGCTACAACATGATCACGGGCGTCAACACGCTGTTCAACGCGTTCCTCCACAACGCGGACTTCCACAAGCTCGACTTCTCGCACGTCAAGCTCTGCGTCGGCGGCGGCATGGCGGTGCAGAAGGCGGTCGCCGAAAAATGGAAGGAAGTGACCGGCAAGACGCTGATCGAGGGGTACGGCCTCACCGAGACCTCGCCCGTCGCGACCATGAATCCGCACGACCTGAAGGAGTACAGCGGCTCGATCGGCTTTCCGGTGCCCTCGACCGACATCGCGATCCGCGACGACAACGACAAGGACGTGGCGCTCGGCCAGGCGGGCGAGATCTGCATCCGCGGGCCGCAGGTGATGCCCGGCTACTGGCAGCGCCCCGACGAAACCGCCAAGGTGATCAGTCCGGACGGCTTCTTCCACACCGGCGACATCGGCGTCATGGACGAGAAAGGCTTCATCCGCATCGTCGACCGCAAGAAGGACATGATCCTCGTGTCGGGCTTCAACGTGTATCCGAACGAAGTGGAGCAGGTGGTGGCGATGCACCCGGGAGTGCTCGAAGTGGCCGCGATCGGCGTGGCCGACGAGCATTCGGGCGAGGTGGTGAAGCTTTTCGTGGTGAAGAAGGACCCGACGCTCACCGAGGAGGCGATCTTCGCGCACTGCAAGGAGCAGCTCACCGGCTACAAGCGCCCCAAGTACGTCGAGTTCCGCGCCGAGCTGCCCAAGACCAACGTCGGCAAGATCCTGCGCCGGGCGCTGAGGGACGAGCAGAAGGCGGCGTAGCGCGAGTGGCGCCTGCCGCGGCACCGGTCGACGCGCTGCTGTTCGACCTCGGGGGCGTGCTGCTCGGGATCGACTTCAAGCGCGCGTTCGAGGCGTGGGCGCGCGCCGCGCAGGTTCCGATCGGGGAAATCGAAGCGCGCTTTTCCTTTGACGCGGCCTACGAGGCGCACGAACGCGGCGAGATCGCGGGCGTGGCGTATTTTGCGCACGTGCGGAGGCAGCTCGGCGTTTCGCTCACCGAGGACGAGCTGCTCGCCGGATGGAACGCGATCTTCCTCGGTCCGCCGGCCGGAATCGAGCGGCTGCTCGCGCAGCTTGCGAAAACCTGTCCGCTCTACGTGCTCTCGAACACCAACCCCGCGCACCGGGACTTCTGGCAATCGCGCTACCGCGCGCTGCTCGCGCCGATCTCGGCGATCTTCTGTTCCTGCGACCTGGGCGAGCGAAAGCCGAGCGGCAGCGCGTTCCTGGAAGTCTGCCGGCGGGTCGGAATCGCCCCTTCGCGCATCGCGTTTTTCGACGATCTCGCGGCGAACGTGCTCGGCGCCCGCGCGGCCGGCCTGCTCGGCTTTCACGTTTCTTCGGTTGACGGGATTCGCGAAACGCTCGCGCGCGAACTGCGCATCGCGTTCGCTTGAGCGCCGCACCGCATTTCGTACCGGGGCTTGCCTGGATCCTGGTTTCGATCCTGTGCTGGGTGCCGCTCTTTCCGCTCGCCAAGCGGGTGCTGCCGATCGTGGACGCCTTCGCGCTGGGATCGGTGCGCTACGCGATCGGCGGCGCGCTCTTTGTCACGATCCTGGCCGTGCTCGAAGGGCGCAAATCGCTGCGCTACGAGGGCAGGCTCCTGCGCGCCGTCGTTTTCGGCGTCATCGGCATCACCGGTTTCAATTGCCTGGTCTGGTACGGGCTCACCTACACGCGCCCCGAACACGCCGCGATCATCATGGGAATCCAGACCCCGCTCACCGCGATCGCGGTGTGGCTGAGCCGCGGCGTGCGCCCGGCAGGCTTCACGCTGGGTTGCATCACGCTCGCGTTCCTCGGCGTGCTGCTCGTGGTGACCAAAGGCGAGCCCACGCAGGCTCTGCAGGGCGGGGCGCTGTTCGGCGACCTGCTCGTCTTTCTGGGCGCGCTCAGCTGGGTGGTCTACACGCTTTCCAGCGTCACCTTCACCGGCTGGTCGCCGATCCGCTTCACGGTGCTCACCTGCATTCCGGGCGCGTTCGGGCTTCTCGCCGTCAATGCGGCGGCGGTCGCGGCGGGCATTGCGGTCGTCCCCTCGCTGCAGGCACTCGGCTCGATCGCCTGGCAGATCGCCTATTTCGCGGTCGGCACGGTGGTGCTCGGCGTGCTCGGCTTCAATTTCTCGGTGCGCTACCTCGGGCCCCTGAACACCATGCTGATGCTCAACCTGGTGCCGGTCGGGGTGTTCGCGATCGAGGCTTCGCTCGGCCGCAGTTTCGCAGGAGTGGAAATCGCCGGCGCCGCGCTCGTGATCGGCGCCCTGGCGGCGAACAACCTCTACCTGCGGCGCGTCAGCGCCCGGGGATGAGACGCAGCACCTGGTGGGGCTGCGAATCGAGCGTCGCGCGCGCGGTCGCCATCGGGATGTACTCGCCGCGCGCCCAGGCCTCGGTGAATGCCGCGTAATGCGGCGAGAGCAGGTTGCCGGACTGCCCGCCGGAGTGGATGAAAAGCGAGTTCTCGAGATCGGCAAGATCGTAGATCGCGCGCAGGCTCGCGGCATGGCGGTTGGCGAACGGGCGGCGCTCGTCGAAGAAATCGTGCCGGCCGACGTTCACGGTGTAGGTATCGCCGGGCGTCGGCACCCGGATGTCGAACCAGCGCGCAAGCAGCTCCTGGCGCCCGAACGGGCGGTGCTCGTGGCGCGCAAAGTGCACTTCGCCCCAGCGCCAGCCCGAGACATCGCTGCCGTAGCGCTTGCCGAGATCGGAAAGCGCTTTTTCCAGCGCGAGCGAAAGCACGTCCTCGCAGGTTTCGACCGCGGTGGTTCGCACGTCGTCGCACCAGCGCTCGTGCCCGCCCTCGCGCGCAAGCACCCGGGCGACGAACACGGCGCGCGGCAGCCACTGGGTGCGGAAAGCCTCTCCGAGTTCGTCTTCGAACAGCGCGCGCGTGAGCTCGCGCCACCACGCCCAGGCGATCACCGGCTCGGCGCGCCCGGTCGCCATGGCGCCGTCCCATTGCTGCAGGAGCGCGAGGGCGCGGCGCGCCTCCTCGCTGCGCGGCCGCGTGGCGAGCAGCCGCGGCATCGCTTCGCGCATCGCGAGCGACACCACATCGCCCTGGATGCGCGCGAAGCTTGCGACGCTGTGCTTGGGCAGCGCCTCGAGCAGCGCGCCGATCCGGTTGGCGCGATAGGGCGGCTGCCACTCGCTCGTGATGAAGTGGGCATAGCCGTTCGGCACGATCTTTTCGTTCGCGGTATGAATGCGGCCGCTCGCCGGGTTGAGGCTCTGCGGGAGCGCCTCGAACGGAATCCACCCGGCCCAGTCGTAGCGCGCGTCCCATCCGGGCGCCGGGGCGAGCCCCTTGAGGTTGTTCTCGGGCTTGCGGACCGGCACCCTGCCCGCGGCGATGAAGCCGATGTTGCCCTCCACGTCGGCGTAGACCATGTTCTGCTGCGGCACGTGAAAATCGCGCGCCGCCTCGAGAAAGCTCGCCCAGTCGCGCGCGCGGGCAAGCTTGTGCGCCGCCTGCAGCGTGCGGTCGTCTTCCAGAAGCGCGGTCCAGGCAAACGCGAGCACGTAACCGCGCGGCGACTGCTCCTGCGCGAGCCGCGAGACGTCGGAGATCACCGGGCCGTGGCGCGAAACGCGAATGCGCAGCCGCTCGTCGGGCGCGCCCTTCACCCGGATCGTCTCCTCGATCACGGTGAAAGGACGCGGACCGTCGGGCGTGAGGTAGTTTCCGGCGCGGTCGAGCTTCTCGATGTAGAGGTCCTGCACGTCGGGGCCGGTATTGGTGAAGCCCCAGGCGATCCGGTCGTTGCGCCCCAGCACGATTGCCGGTACGCCGGGAAGCGTCGCGCCGATCACTTCGGTGCCGGGCACGGAGAGGTGCGCGAAGTACCACACCGGCGGCGCGGTCAGTCCCAGATGCGGATCGTTGGCAAGGAGCGGCTTGCCGGTCGCGCTCAGCGCACCGGAGACCACCCAGTTATTCGAGCCCACCCCGTCCGGGGGTTCCCCGGGCGCCATGGCAAGCAGCCTCGCCGCATCCTCGGCGAGCTGCACGTCTTCGCGCTCGAGCGCGTCGTACAGCGAGCTCAGATCGGCGATCTCGGGCGGCGCTTCGCCCGGGTAGGGCGCGACGAACTCGTGGATGCGCGCGAGCGGCAGCGTTTTCGCAAGCCGCATGCGCAGCAGCTCGTTGCGCCAGTTGCCGCCCAGGTCCCAGGCCATCATCTTGATCCAGGAGGCCGAATCGGCCGGCGTCCACGGCTCGGGCTGCGCGCCGGTGAGCCAGAATTCGGGCGGCAGCACCGGGTCGGTCGCGAGCAATGCGTTTACGCCCGCGGCATAGGCCTCGAGCAGCTGTCGCGTTTCCGCATCGATCCGGACGAGGTTCGCTTCGGCGGCGCGGCGAACGCCAAGCGTGCGAATGAACCGGTCGGTCTCGAGCGCGCCCGGACCGAGAATTTCCGCCAGCCGGCCGGCGGCGATGCGCCGGTTCATCTCCATCTGCCAGAGCCGGTCCTGCGCGTGCGCAAATCCGAGCGCGAAGACCGCGTCGGCAAGCGTCTGCGCGCGGATGTGCGGAATGCCGTAGCGGTCGCGCCGGATTTCGACCGGCGCGGCGGGGCCGGCGAGGCGTATCTCGCCCTCGACCTGCGGGAGCGACTGGCGCAGGTACAGGTACCCCGCCGCCGCGGCGAGGAGCGACCCGGCCAGAGCGGCGACAGACAGCCGCAGGAGGAGCTTCACGCGGCGCCCGCGCGCCGTGGCGCGCGCCAGGCGAGCCAAAGCGCAAGCAGCGCGAGCGCAGTGAACCAGCCGAGCGACCACTCGGCGATCGAAAAGCCGAGAAACCGCCACTTCACCTCGGCGCACTGACCCGAGCCGACGAACAGCCGCTCGATCGTGCGCACGAGCGGAAAGTTCTCCAGCATGTAGAACAGGTCCGGACCGCAGGCCGGCACCTTGTCGGGCGGCAGATGCTGCAGCCAGACCTGGCGCGTCGCCACCCCGGCGCCGCCGAGCGCGAGCAAGAGCCCGCCGATGCCGTACGCGATGGTGCCGCCGCGTCCCGGGCCGTGCAGCGCCGCAACGAGAAACAGCGCGCCGAACCCGTAGTAAAAGCCGCGCTGGATCAGGCACAGCGGGCACGGCTCCTGCCCCTGGAAGTACTGCAGGTAATAGCCCGAGGCGAGCAGGAACGCGCAGGCAGACGCGCCCAGGGCGAACCAAAGCCGGCGGGAGATCACCATGCGATTATCGCAAAAAGAGCCGCGCGGCCTCCTCCGCGATCCGATCGAGCGATGCGCGCCCGTTGGCGCGGTACCACTGGGCGCTCCAGTTCACCGCGCCGAGCACGAGCAGCCGCGCAAGGCGCGTGTCGCCGCGCACGCGACCGGAGCGCGCAAGCTCCTCGAGCAGCGTCTGCCACACCCGGTCGTAGTGGTCCTTGATCGCGAGGATGCGCTTGCGGTTCGCCGGCGTGAGCGAGCGCCACTCGTAGAGCAGAACCGGGATGAAATCGTTGCCCTCCTCGAGGATCGTTCCGAGGTGCGTGCGCACGAGGCGCCGGAAGCGCTCCTCGGCGGGGAATGGCAGCGCGAGCACCGCCTCGGAGCGGCGCAATCCTTCGGCAAGGCCTTCCTCCATCACCGCGACCAGCATGTCCTGCTTGGTGCGAAAGTGGTAGAAGGGGCTCCCCGAATGCATCCCCGCGGCCGCCGAGATGTCGCGGATCTTGGTGCCGTCGAACCCCTTGCGACGAAAAAGGCGCGCGCAGACCCGCAGCAGCTTCTCGCGCCGGTTGCCGTTCGGCTGGGCCCGGCGCCGGGCCGTACGCATGGCGATCGCTAGACCGGCATCGCGCGCGCGACGAGCGCGTCGAACGGCGCATCCGGCGCGAGCGTGCCGAAGGCGCCTCCTGCACCGGTCTCGAGACGCGAACGGCAGAACGTTTCGGCGACGAACTTCGGCGCATGGCGCGCAAGCAGGCTTGCCTGCACCGCGAGCGCAAGGTCCTGCGTGAGGCGCCGCGCCGCGGACTCGTGCTCTGCCGCGTCGGCGAGCCGGTCCTTGAGCGCGGCGCAGAAGCGGTCGTAGGCGGGGTGCGCGCCGCGCGCCGCGTCGAGCTCGGCGGCAAGCGCATCCACCACTTCGGGCGCCTTGCGAAGCGCGCGCAGCACGTCCAGGCACATGATGTTCCCGGAGCCCTCCCAGATCGAGTTCACCGGCATTTCGCGGTAGATGCGCGCAAGCGCGCTTTCCTCGACGTAGCCGTTGCCGCCGACCGCCTCCATCGCTTCTTCCGCGAAATGCGCGCCGCGCTTGCAGATCCAGAACTTGCTCGCCGGGGTGAGCACGCGCGCGAGCAGCCGCTCGCGCTCGTCCACCTGCGCGTCGTAGGCGCGCGAGAGCCGGATCGCGAGCGCGGTCGCGGCCTCGGCTTCGAGCGCGAGATCGGCGAGCACGTTCTTCATCACCGGCTGCTCCGCGAGCAGCCGGCCGAAGGCGCTCCGTTGCGCCGCGTGCCAGAGCGCCTGCGCGAGCGCCTGGCGCATGAGGCCGGCGCTGCCGATCGCGCAGTCCAGGCGCGTGTAGACGCCCATTTCCAGGATCATCGGCACGCCGCGGCCTTCCTCGCCCAGCAGCGTCGCGTAGGCCTCCTCGAATTCGACCTCGGCGCTTGCGTTGGAGCGGTTGCCCAGCTTGTCCTTCAGCCGCAGGATGCGGATCGCGTTCGGCGCACCCTCCGGCGTGAAGCGCGGCATGAAAAAGCACGACAGCCCGCCCGGCGATTGCGCGAGCACGAGCCACGCATCGCACATCGGCGCCGACAGGAACCATTTGTGCCCGGTGATGCGCCATTCGGCGCCGCGCGTGCGCGTTGCCTGCGTGGTGTTGGCGCGCACGTCCGAGCCGCCCTGCTTCTCGGTCATTCCCATGCCGACGAGCGCCGAGCGCTTTTCGCGCACCGGGACATTGCGCGGGTCGTATTCGCGCGAGTAGAGCTTCGGCAGCCAGGCGGCGGCGAGCTTCGGATCGCGCTTGATCGCGGGCACCGAGCCGTAGGTCATGGTCGCCGGGCACTGGGTGCCGTTTTCCACTTCGGCAAAGAGCAGGTACGCCGCCGCGCGCTCGACGTGCGCGCCGGGCGCCCCGTCGGCCCACGCACCGGTGTGCAGGCCGTGGCGCAGCAGCACGGCCATCAGCTCGTGATAGGCGGGGTGGTACTCGACCTCGTCGCGCCGCCGCCCGTAGCGGTCGTGCGTGCGCAGTTCTGGCACGCAGCGGTTCGCGGTCTCGCCGCGGGCGAACATCTCGCGCGTGCCCAGCTCGGCGCCGAGCGCCGCGAGGCGCGCGCGCGCCGGCTCGAGCCGCTCGCGCGGCAGATTGAACGCCAGCGCATCGCCCAGGGCGCGGTCGCCGCGGAACAGGTTGTAGTCCTGCAGCGGTGCCGGCTGATTGAGGACTTCGTGCGTGGCAAAGCGGTCCGGCGCGGCGATCGCGGCCGGCGCCGGAACGGACACGTGCGCGCTCATCTTTTCGTCTCCAGGTCTCTGCGCTCGAGTCTAGTGCGCGCCTCTGGGAAAAGCAATTGCTTGGTAGAATGCGCCGCGCTTCGCCGCGCCCTTGGAGGAGAGGGTTGCTCAGCCAGGTACTTCAGCTGCTCGTCGCCGGAATCGCGCAGGGCTGCGTCTACGCGCTGGTCGCGCTCGGCTTCGTGCTGATCTACAAGGCGACCGAAACGGTGACCGACTACATCACCGATTGAGTCCGGAGTCGGGCGCTCAGCCGACCACGTAGGCCGCGCCGCCGGTCGCGATCAGCTCGCCCGCGTCGTTCACGAGTTCCATGTGGGCGACCGCGATGCGGTTGCCCATGCGCACGACGCGGCTCGAGGCGATGAAATGCCTGCCGCGCCCGGGCCTCAGGTAGTCCACGCGCAGGTCGATGGTGCCGATGTTGGGGAACTCGGGCTTTTCCCCGGGCTGCGCGTCCTTGGCAAGCGCGAGCATGATCGCGAAACCGGCCGCGACGTCGAGCACCGCCGAGATGACGCCGCCGTGCAGGATGCCGCGCCGCGCGTTGCCGATCAGCTCCGGGCGCATGTCGAAGCGCAGCCGCGGCGAGTGCGGGTCGTGCGACTCGATCTCGATGCCGAGCACGCGGTTGAACGGCACGTACTCGCGCAGCACCTTGCCGACGAGCGCGTGGTAATCGGTCCTCGTTTTCATGTCCACTCCCCTCGAATCGCTCAGGCCGATTCGAACTCGAGCAGCAGGTGCCCGGGCGCCACCTGGAATCCGGCCGCCACGTGGACCGCTTTGATTTTCACCGCTCCCGGAAGCGAAAGCCCGTGCTCCATCTTCATCGCCTCGAGCACGACGAGCGCGCGGCCGGCCTCGAACCGCTCGCCCGCGCGCGCGTGCACCGCGACCACGCGGCCGTTCATCGGCGCAGAGAGCCTCCCGTCGCCGACCGCGGCGCTCATCCTTGCGCTTGGCGCGTGCGAACGATCCGGGAACGTAAAGCTCGCCCCGCTACGGGCAACATGCACCGCGTCGCGCTCGACGCGATACGCAACGATCTCCTCGGCTTGATCGTCGATTTCAAGCCGCGCAGACTCGCCGCCGCATTCCAGAATTCGCAACGCGATTTCGGCGCCATCCACCGTGGCCCGGTACACGCGGCGCGCAAAACGCAGTTCGATGGCTTTCTCCCCGAGCTTCACGTGCATCGCTCGCCGCGGCGTGTTGCTCCAGCCGGTCCATTCGCCGTATCCGGCCGATTCCGCCAGGAGCGCCGCGGCGATTGCATGGTCCGCAGCGCCGGGGACGGGCGAAGGAAAAGACCGCCGGGCGAGGAAATCCGTCGTCGCCTCGCCGCGGCCAAACGATGCGTCGCGCAGCAGCGAGGCGAGAAACGCCTTGTTGGTCGGCAGGCCGAGCGCGACGGTCGCGTCCAGCGCCCGCGCCAGCTTCAGCCTTGCGGCGTCGCGGGTGGGGGCATGGACGATCACCTTTGCGATCAGCGAGTCGTAGTAGGGCGGGATTTCGGCGCCGGAGGCGAGCGCGTGATCCACGCGCACGTCCTCGCTCGACGGCGCGCTCCACAGAACGATGGTCCCCGCCTGCGGCAGGAAATCGCGCGCCGGGTCCTCTGCGCACAGGCGCGCCTCGATCGCATGACCGGCAAAGCGGATCTCGTCCTGGCCGAGCGGCAGCGCGTCGCCGGCGGCGACGCGCAACTGCCATTCGACGAGATCGAGACCGGTGATCGCTTCGGTGACGGGGTGCTCGACCTGCAGCCGCGTATTCATTTCCATGAACCAGAATCTGCGGTCGGCGCCGAGCAGGAATTCGACCGTTCCCGCGCCCACGTAGCCGACCGCGCGCGCGGCCGCCACCGCCGCCTCGCCCAGTTTTTCGCGCAGCGGCGCGTCCACCGCAGGCGAGGGCGATTCCTCGACGAGCTTCTGGTGCCGGCGCTGGATCGAACAGTCGCGCTCGCCGAGCTGCACGCAGTTTCCGCGCGCATCGGCGAACACCTGCACTTCGACGTGGCGCGCGCCCTCGAGCGCCGGCTCGAGGAGCAATTCGCCGTCGCCGAACGCGTGCTCGGCCTCCGACCTCGCCTGGGCAAGCGCCTCGGCGAATTCCGCACCGCTTCGCACGAGGCGCATGCCGCGTCCGCCGCCGCCCGCCGCTGCCTTGATCATGAGCGGGTATTCGACACTGCCGCCTGCGTCGAACGCGGGCAGCACGGGAATCCCGGCGGCGCGCATGAGGCGCTTTGCTTCGCGCTTGTCGCCCATGGCGCGGATCGCGGCGGGAGGCGGACCGATCCAGACGAGGCCCGCATCGAGCACTGCCTGTGCGAATCGCTCGCTCTCGGCGAGAAAGCCGTAACCGGGGTGGATCGCCTCGGCGCCGGTGCGCCTCGCCGCGGCGATGAGCGATTCGATTTTGAGGTAGGACTCGCGCGGCGGCCCCTCCCCGATGCACGCCGCCGCGTCGGCCTCGCGCGCGTGGCGCGCGTCGCGATCGGCCTCCGAGTACACCGCGATCGTGCGCAGTCCGAGACGGCGCGCTGTGCGCATCACGCGCAGCGCGATCTCGCCGCGGTTCGCGACCAGGAGCGAGCCGAACCCGCTCCCGATTCCTCGCCCGTCAGCCATGCCGCGGCGGCAGGATGCCCATGTACTTGCAGATGATGCCGAGCATCACTTCGTCGGCGCCGCCGCCGATCGAGCCGAGACGCCCGTCGCGGTAGGCGCGCGACACCGGGTTGTCCCACGTGTAGCCCATGCCGCCCCAGTATTGCAGGCACGCGTCCGACACTTCGCGCCGCAGGCGACCGGCCTTCAGCTTCGCCATCGACGCCAGTTCGGTCACGTCCTCGCCGGCGACGTACATCTCGCACGCGCGGTAGGTCAGCGCGCGCAGCGCCTCGACTTCGGTCTTCAGCTCGGCGAGGCGGAAGTGCACGTACTGGAAATCGAGTACCGCCTGGCCGAAGATCTTGCGCTCCCGGATGTAGTCGATCGTTTCGCCGATGTTGCGCGTCAGGCCTTGCACCGTGCTCGCCGCCGCCCACAGGCGCTCCTCCTGGAATTGCTGCATCTGGTAGGTGAAGCCGAGACCCTCCTCGCCGATGCGGTAGCGCTGCGGCACGCGCACGTCGTCGAAGTGAATCAGCCCGGTGTCCGACGACATCATGCCGATCTTGCGGATCTTCTTCGCCTTGACGACGCCCTGGGTCGCCATCGGCACGCAGATCAGCGTCTTGTTCTTGTGCGGCGCGCCTTCGGATGTATTGGCGAGCAGGCACATCCAGTCGGCCTGCAGGCTGTTGGTGATCCACATCTTCGCGCCGTTGATCACGTAATCGCCGCCGTCCTTCTTCGCGTAAGTCTTGATCGAGGCGACGTCCGAGCCCGCACCCGGCTCGGAGACGCCGATGCAGGCCACGTGGTCGCCGGCGATCGCCGGGGCGAGGAATTCCTTGCGCAAGTCGTCCGAGCCGAAGCGTGCGAGCGCCGGCGTCGCCATGTCGGTCTGCACACCGATCGCCATCGGCACCCCGCCGCAGCGGATCTGGCCGAGCGTCTCGGCGAACACCATGCTGTAGCTGTAATCGAGGCCCGCGCCGCCGTAGGCCTCGGGCTTGGTCAGCCCGAGCATGCCGAGGTTGCCGAGCTTCTTGAAGACCTCGTGCGCCGGGAACTGCTCGGCCGCTTCCCATTCGTCGACGTGCGGGTTGATCTCCGCGTCGATAAAGCGCTTCATGGTGCGGCGGATCTCTTCGTGCTCCTGGGTGAACTTCATGGGCGCGCGTCCTTCCTTATCCCTTGCGCAACTCTTCGAGCGCGCGGGTGATGGCGGCAGCGTCAATCTGGTCTTTGGGCCGCGCGCCGGACTTGGTCTTGAGCAGGCCTTCGAGGCTCAGCACGCGAACCCGGACGCCGTCGATCGTCACGTCCTGGATGAATTCCCGCAGCGCTTCCCATGGCACGCCTGCGGCTGCCGGCAGCACGTCGACCGTGATCTCGTCGTTGATGCGGACGGCGTAGGACTTCTGGCGGGCGAACAGGTCCGGGTCGGCGGCCAGTTCGCGCGCGGCGCCATCGGGCAGGCGGGAGAGAGCGACGATCCAGCGGCGGCTGTTGTCGGCGGACGGGTTGACGAGGATGTCGATATCCTCGGTCTGTCGCACCAGGCCGTTCGCCGCGAGCGCGTACCCGCCGATCAGCGCGTACTCCGCGCCGGCTTCTTCCAGATAGCGCGCGAGGCGCTTGACGTCTTCCCAGGTAGCGGGCCGGGTGAACTCAGCCACGCGCCCTGACGGTTTCGACCATGGCCGCGGCTTGCCAGCGATCCCGGTCGCGTTCCATATCGTCGTGGTTGGAATACCGGTAGATGCCCTTTGGCGCGCGCGTCAGGCGTTCGGCCCACGAATCCATGGCGGCGCGCGTCTCGGCTGACGGGAGTGCGCCAGCCCGCGGCGCCGTGCGGCGGCCGACCGTGCGGCCGATCGGTTGCTGCTCGAAGTAGTCGATGCTCACGAAGCGATTCTAGATTACTTCATCGCCGAGCGGCATGATCGGCCATTCGTGGCCCGAGGGGATGCCATGCCGGATCAGGGCCTGGCGACTCCGAACTGGACCGGGCGCAGGCTGCGCGCGTCGGCGTCCCTGCAGACCGACAGCGCGAAGCCGAGCACGTTGCGCGTGTCGCGCGGATCGATGATTCCATCGTCGAGCAGCAGCGCGCTGGTGACGAACGCGCTTTGCTGGCGCTCGAAGTTTTCCACGATCCTCGCCTTCATCGCTTCGATCTGGGCACGATCGACCGGCTGGCCCTTGCGCTTCATTCCCGCCTCCATGACGATCGCCATGGTGAGCGCTGCCTGCTCGGCGCCCATCACCGCGGTCTGCGCATTCGGCCAGGAAAAGAGGAACCGCGGCTGGTAGGCGCGGCCGCACATGCCGTAGTTGCCGGCGCCGAAGGAAGCGCCGCACATCAGCGTGATCTGCGGCACGGTGGCGTTCGACACCGCCTGGATCATCTTCGAGCCGTGCTTGATCATCCCGGCCTCCTCGGATGCCTTGCCGACGATGTATCCGGTCGTGTTCTGCAGGTACAGGATCGGCAGCGCCGCCTGGCAGCAGGACTGGATGAAATGGGTCGCCTTGTTCGAGCCGGCCGGATCGAGCGGCCCGTTGTTCGTCACGATGCCAAGCGGCATGCCATGGATCGCCGCGTGCCCGCACACGGTCGCCGGCCCGTAGTCGGGTTTGAAGTCGAAAAAGTCCGAATCGTCCACGAAGCGCGCGATCGCCTCGCGCATGTCGACCGGTTTCTTGTAGTCCTCCGGCATGATGCCGAGCAGTTCCTCCGCCGGGTAGCGGGGCGGCCTGCCCGCCGGAGCGCCCGCCGCAGTTCCCGGAAGCGCCGCCGACTTCCAGCCGAGCCGCGCAAGCACCTCGCGCGCAAGGCGCACCCCGTCGGCGTCATCCTCGGCGAGATATTCGCCAAGGCCCGAGACATGCGTATGCATCACTGCGCCGCCCAGTTCCTCGTCGGTCGCGACTTCGCCGGTCGCGGCTTTCAGCAGCGGCGGCCCGGCGAGGAACGCCTTCGCGCGGCCGCGCACCATGATGACGTAGTCGGACAGCCCCGGCATGTAGGCGCCGCCGGCAGTGGAGGAGCCGTGCACCACCGTCACGACCGGGATCCCGGCCGCCGAGAGGCGCGCGAGGTTGTAGAAGATCGCGCCGCCGTGAATGAACCCTTCCACGCGGTACTTGAGCAGGTTCGCTCCGGCCGATTCCACCAGGTGCACGAACGGAAGCTTGTTCGCGAGCGCAAGCTCCTGCATGCGCAGCAGCTTCTCGCGGCCCATGTGCTGGATCGCGCCGGCGTCGATTCCCGAGTCGCTTGCCACCACCATCACGCGCACCCCCGCGGCGTAGCCGATGCCGCCGATCATGCCGCCGCCCGGAACCGACTTCTCCGGATCCGGATGATCGAGGCAGTAGCCCGCCATCGAGGAAAGCTCGAGCCAGGGCGCGCCGGGATCGAGCAGGCGCGCGATCCGATCGCGCGGCAGCAACTGCCCGCGCTTGTCGAAAAGCGGCTTTGCCTTCGCCGACTCTTCGCGCGTGCGCTGCTCGAGCGCGCGCAGCCGCTCGACGAGGCCGAGCATTCGCTCCCGGTTGCGCCGGAACGCCTCGGAACTCACGTCGAGCCTGGATTCAAATGCGGGCATGGCTTGAGCAGGGCTCACGCATCGTCGAGTACTTCGGGTTTCTTCGCCAGGTGAAATCCGCTGAACGGCTCGCTCGCCGCCTGGCCGGCGAACAGGCCCGGCTGGAAGATCGACCGCGGTAGCGCTTGACAGTGGTCATCGATTCACCAAGCAGGTGCTTGGTGAGTGTCCCGCATGGGATATCATTCGTCAATTGCGCAGGTCGCCGATTCCGCGATGATCCCGAGGACCCTCTTCAGCTCCGAGCACGAGACGTTCCGCGCGAGCGTCGCCCGCTTCATGGAGCAGGAAGTCAAGCCGCACGACGAGCGCTGGCAGGAGCAGGGCTACGTCGACCGCGAGGTGTGGCGGAAAGCCGGCCGCAACGGATTTCTCTGCCTGAGCATGCCCGAGGAGTACGGCGGTGCGGGCGCCGACAAGCTCTACAGCATGGTGCTGATCGAGGAACAGGCGCGCGCCAACAATTCCTCGCTCGGCTTCGGGCTGCACTCGGAGATCGTCGCGCCCTACCTCCTCAACTACGGCGGCGAAGCGCTGAAGAAAAGATACCTGCCCAAGATGGCCTCGGGCGAGATGATCGGCGCCATCGCGATGAGCGAGCCGGGCGCGGGCTCCGACCTGCAGGCGGTGAAGACGAGCGCGATCCGCAAGGGCGACGCCTACCTGGTCAACGGCTCGAAGACCTTCATCACCAACGGCTGGAACTGCGATCTGGTGATCGTGGTCGCGAAGACCGACCCGGCGAAGGGCGCCAAAGGCACCAGCCTGCTCGTCGTCGACACCGGGATGCGCGGCTTCGCGAAGGGCAAGCGGCTGAAGAAGATCGGGCTGAAGGGGCAGGACACGGCGGAACTCTTTTTCGACAACGTCGAAGTGCCGGCGGAGAACCTGCTCGGCGAGGAAAACAACGGCTTCATCTACCTGATGCAGGAACTTCCCTGGGAGCGCATGCAGATCGCGATCGCCGCGGTGGCGAAGAGCGAGGCGGCGATCGCCTGGACCACCGAGTACGTGCGCGAGCGCAAGGCGTTCGGGCGTACCGTGGCGAGCTTCCAGACCACGCGCTTCCGGCTCGCCGAGCTTGCCACCGAGGCGCAGATCGCGCGCGTATTCGTCGACCGGTGCATGGAGCTGCTCCTTGCGAACCGGCTCGACACCGCGACCGCGTCGATGGCCAAGTACTGGACGAGCGATCTCGAGTGCAAGATCGTCGACGAATGCCTGCAGCTGCACGGCGGCTACGGCTACATGTGGGAATACCCGATCTCGCGCGCCTACGTCGATGCGCGCGTGCAGCGCATCTACGGCGGCACCAACGAGATCATGAAAGAAGTGATTTCACGATCGATCGGCCTGGGCGACCAGAAGTGACCCGAAGGAGAGCGACATGCCGGAAGCGATGATTTTCGATGCGCTGCGCACGCCGCGCGGCAAAGGGAAAAAGGACGGCTCGCTCCACGAGGTGAAGCCGATTTCGCTCCTCACCGGGGTGCTGAAGGAGCTGCAGCGGCGCCACGATCTGGACACCTCGCAGGTGGACGACGTGGTGATGGGGTGCGTGACGCCAGTCGGCGAGCAGGGTTCGTGCATCGCCAAGACCGCCGCGCTCGCCGCGGGCTGGGACTGGCACGCCGCGGGCGTGCAGCTCAATCGCTTCTGCGCCTCGGGCCTCGAAGCGGTCAATATCGCGGCGCAGAAGATACGCTCGGGATGGGAAGACCTGGTGGTCGCAGGCGGCGTGGAGTCGATGTCGCGCGTGCCGATCGGAACCGACCGCGGACCCTGGGCGTGCGATCCGGAAACGAGCTTCGAGACCGCGTTCATCCCGCAGGGGATCAGCGCCGACCTGATCGCGACGCTCGAAGACTTCTCGCGCGAGCAAGTGGACGAATTTGCGCTCGGCTCGCAGAAAAAGGCCGCCGCCGCGCGCGACGGCGGGCTCTTCAAGCGCTCGGTCGTGCCGGTCAAGGACGCGATCGGCGACACGATCCTCGATCAGGACGAATTCATCAAGCCGCACACCACGCGCGAGGGGCTTGCCGCGCTCAAGCTCTCCTTCGACAAGATGGGCGAGATGGGCTACGACGCGGTGGCGATCCGGCGCTATCCGCAGGTCGAGCGCATCCGCCACGTGCACACCGCGGGGAACTCCTCGGGGATCGTCGACGGCGCGGCGGCGATGCTGATCGGCACGGAAGAAAAGGGGACGGCGCTCGGCCTCGCGCCGCGCGCGCGCGTGCTCGCGACTGCGCTTTCGGGCGCCGATCCGACGATCATGCTCACCGGGCCGATGCCCGCGGCGCGCAAGGCGCTCGCCAAGGCGAAGATGACCATCGACCAGATCGACCTTTTCGAAGTGAACGAGGCGTTCGCCGTGGTGCCGATGAAGTTCATGAAGGAGCTCGGCGTTCCGGCGGAGAAGGTCAACGTCAACGGCGGCGCGATCGCGATGGGCCATCCGCTCGGGGCGACCGGCGCCATGATTCTCGGCACGCTCCTCGACGAACTCGAGCGCCGCAAGCTGCGCTTCGGCCTTGCGACGCTCTGCGTCGGCGGCGGCATGGGCATCGCCACCATCGTCGAGCGGCTGTAAGACTTGGAGACGATCCGGTACGAGAAGGACGCCGAGGGCGTGGTCACGCTCACGTTCGATGCGCCCGGCGCGCCGGTGAATACGATGACCGGGGCGTGGCAGGCCGACTTCGAGCAGGCGATCGGCCGCCTCGCCAGCGAAAAGGATTCGATCGCCGGCGTGATCCTCGCCTCGGCGAAGAACACCTTTTTTGCCGGCGCCGAGCTGAAGGAACTGGTGAAGCTTCCGGCGTCCGACGCTCCCCGGCTTTTCGAGATGGTCGAGCGCCTCAAGAAGGGATTTCGCGCGCTCGAAAAGCTCGGCCGGCCGGTGGTCGCGGCGCTGAACGGCTCGGCGCTCGGCGGAGGCTGGGAGATCGCGCTCGCGGCGCATTGCCGGATCGTGCTCGACGATCCGCGGATCGAGCTCGGCAACCCGGAAGTGAAGCTCGGACTCATTCCGGGCGGCGGCGGCATCGTCAAGCTGACGCGGCTCCTCGGCTTGCAGGCGGCGTTCCCTTATCTTGTCGAGGGTAAGCTCCTGCGCCCGCGCGAGGCGGCCGACGCGAAGCTCGTTCACGGTCTTGCGGCGAGCCCGGAAGATCTCGCTTCGATGGCGCGCGACTGGATCCGCGCCAATCCCGCGCCGGTGCAGCCCTGGGACGACGAAAAATATCGCATGCCGGGCGGCTCGCCCGCGAGCCCGCACATCGCGCAGATGCTCGCGGTGGCGCCCGCGATGCTGATCGAAAAGACGCGCGGCCTCTATCCCGCGCCCGAAGCGATCATGGCGGCGATGGTCGAGGGCGCGCATGTCGACTTCGACACCGCGATGCGGATCGAGTCGCGCTACTTCGCGAAAATCGCCTCCGGCCAGGTAGCGAAGAACATGATCAGCGCGTTCTTCTTCAACTTGAACGCGATCAAGTCCGGCGCCTCGCGCCCCAAGGACATTGCGCGCTGGAAGGCGTCCAAAGTCGGCATTCTCGGCGCCGGCATGATGGGCGGCGGGATCGCCTGGGCGAACGCAACGCGCGGCGTTCCCTGCGTGCTGAAGGACGTTTCGCTCGACAAGGCGAACACCGGCAAGGGCTACAGCGCGAATCTTCTCGAACGGCGGGTGAAGCAGGGCAGGGCGAATCCGGCGGAAGCGGAGAAAACGCTTTCGCTCATCACGCCGAGCGCGGAGACGAAGGACCTCTCGGGCTGCGATCTCATCGTCGAAGCGGTGTTCGAAAGGCGTGACCTCAAGGCGCAGGTGACGCGCGAAGCCGAGCCGATGCTCGCGGCAAACGGCATCTTCGCCTCGAACACGTCCACGCTGCCGATCAGCGGGCTTGCCGGTGCCTCGGCTAGGCCCGAGAACTTCATCGGCCTGCACTTCTTTTCGCCGGTGGACAAGATGCAGCTCGTGGAAATCATCAAGGGCGCCAGGACTTCGCCCGAGACGCTCGCGCGCGCCTACGACTACGTGCTGCAGATCGCCAAGACGCCGATCGTGGTGAACGATTCGCGCGGCTTCTACACCAGCCGCACCTTCGGCACCTTCGTCCAGGAAGGCTGCGCGATGCTCGCCGAGGGCATTCCGGCCGCGGTGATCGAGAACGCGGCGCGTTTTGCCGGAATGCCGGTCGGGCCGCTTGCCGTGATCGACGAGACTTCGCTCGCGCTTTCGGTGCACGTGATGGAGCAGACCGTCGCCGATCTCAGGGCGGAAGGCAAGCCGCTGCCGCCGCCGCACCCCGGCCAGGACGTGATCACGCGCATGGTGAAGGAGTTCGGGCGCGCGGGCCGCGCCGCGGGCGGCGGGTTCTACGAATATCCGAAGGGCGGAAAGAAGTTCCTCTGGCCCGAGCTTTCAAGGATTTTCGGCAAGCCGGGCGCGAGCTACGACATTGAAGAACTCAAAGACCGCATCCTCTACCGGCAGGCGATCGAGACCGCGCGCTGCCTGGGAGAGGGTGTTCTCACGAGCGTGCACGACGGCAACATCGGCTCGATTTTCGGCATCGGCTTTCCGCCCTGGACCGGCGGCGCGCTGCAGTTCGTCAATCACGTCGGCGCGGCAAAATTCGTCCGGCGTGCCGAAGCACTGGCGAAGAAATACGGCGAGCGCTTTGCGCCGCCCGCGCTGCTGCGCGAGCTGGCGGCAAGTGGCGCGATGCTGAGGTAACAGCACCCCGGCGCGCAGCGTGGGCGTCTATCCGGCGCGGCGTAAGACCAGGACGTTGCCGGCGACCGAGATCGCGACGCCCGCCACGGTGAGCGCGTGCCAGCGAAAGCCCTCGAAGAGCGAGGAAACGAGGAGCGCGACGATCGGCACCATGACGCCGATGTAGGAGGCGCGCGCGGCGCCGATCCGGCCGAGCAGCGTGAGAAAGCCGGCGAAGCCGAGCACTGAACCGAACAGCGAGAGGTAGGCAAGCGAAAGGAGATAGCCCGCCGACCAGTCGATCGTGAACCGGCGTCCGAGCATCAGGGCGACGGCGACCGCCACCAGGCCGCCGTAGCCCATGCTCCAGGCCATCGTCGGCCAGCCGTGCAGCTTGCGCTGGAAGTTGCGCTGCGCGACCAGGTTGCCGATGGTGGCGGTAAGCACGGCGAGCGCGGTGAGCATGGCACCCATCGCGACGCTGCCGCGCTGCGCGGCGCGGCCCAGCTCGGGCCAGAAGACGAGCACGATCCCCGCAATGCCGAGCACCGAGCCCAGGGCCATGCGCGCCGTCATCGGCTCGGCGAACACGATCCGCATGCCGAGCATGGCGAGGAGCGGGCTCGCCGAGTATCCCACCGCCACCAGGCCGGAGGCGACGTGCGTTTCGGCGTGGTAGACGAAAACGTAGCCGACGCTGTAGAGAAAGACGCCGAGCAGCGCGAGCGCGGCGTGCTGCGGGGGAGAGAACTTCAGGGAAAGTCCGCGCAGCCTGCAGAAGGCGGCGAGGAGCGCGGCAGCGAGAAGAAAACGGTAGGCGACGCTCGCCTCCGGCGCGACGCTGCCGAGCTGAAAGGTGATCGCGATCCAGGTCGTCCCCCAGATCGCCACGCACCCGGCGAACAGCGCAAGCGTGCTCAAGCGGAATCCAGCGCGCAAAGCGCGCCATGATACGCTCGCGACGCGCGCAAATCAGGGAGGAGTTCGCATGCAGGCCGGCTACGAAACGCTCGAGCTGGAGCGGCGCGGCGCAGTGGCGCACGTGTGGCTGAACCGTCCCGAAGCGCGCAACGCGATGAACCAGGCGATGAGCGCCGAGCTCCCGCGCCTCTTCCGCGCGCTGGAGAAGGACCTGTCCGTGCGCGTGGTGGTGCTCGGCGGGCGAGGAAGCGCGTTCTGTTCCGGCGCCGATCTCGGCCGGATGGGCAAGGCGGGGCGCGCGAGCGGCGCCAGAAACCGCGCCGAGGCGCTCAAGTCGGCGCGGTTCTTTAGAAGCCTGTACGAATTTCCGAAACCGACCGTCGCCCGCGTTCACGGCCCTGCCTTCGCCGGCGGCATGGGCCTTGTCTGCGTGTGCGACGTGGTGGTGGCAAGCGAAGAGGCGACCTTCTGCCTGCCCGAGACCCGCGTCGGCCTCGTGCCGGCGATGATCAGCCCGTACGTGACGCGCGCCATGGGCGCTAACGCGGCGCGGCGCTACATCCTCAGCGGCGAGCGGTTCTCGGCGCGCGAGGCAAAGGCGCTCGGAATGGTGCACGAGCTCGCGCCGGGGGCCGAACTCGATGCGGCGGTGGAGCGGATCGCGCAGGCGTTCCTGGCATGCGGCCCGCACGCGCTCGCCGAAGCCAAGAAGCTGCTGCGCGAGGTGATCGGCGCGCCGATCACGCCGCAGCTCATCTCCCACACTGCCGGTGTCATCGCCCGCTGCCGCTCCTCCGCCGAAGCGCGCGAAGGCATCGCGTCGTTCCTGGAAAAGCGCAAGCCCGACTGGGCATGAACTGGGGTCACTCCGACCCCAATTGCCGCCGCGCTGGCTTTACGAGGCCAGATGCGGCGCCGAAGCCGATCGGGACGCATCCCTCGCGCGTGCTGCGGCCGCGCTGGACGAGTTCGTCGCCATCTTCGATGAAGGTGCGCTTCTCGCTGGTCGGGAGAGCAATCGGCTGCTTTCCACCCTGCGTCAGTTCGAGGAGCGAGCCGTACGAGTTGGGCTCAGTTCCCGAAATCGTTCCCGAGCCGAGCAGATCGCCGGGGTTCAGATTGCACCCGTTCGAAGTCTGGTGCGCGACGAGCTGCGCCGGCGTCCAGTACGCGTCGCGGAAACTGCCGCGCGAGAGCCGCAGCGGCCCAACTTTCTGCGCACGCATCTTCGCGCTGCGCAAGTGCATCTCCAATTCGATCGCGTAGCCGTCCTCGCGCATGTCCGCCTCGTCGCGCAGGTAATCGAGCGGTCGCGGATCCTCGGCGGCGCGCCCAAAGGCCGCGCAGCGAAACGGCTCGAGCGCCTCCAGCGTCACGATCCAGGGCGAGATCGTGGTGGCGAAGCTCTTGGCAAGGAACGGCCCGAGCGGCTGGTACTCCCAGGTCTGGATATCGCGCGCGCTCCAATCATTCAGCAGCACGACCCCGAAGATGTGATCGATCGCGCTGCGGATCGGAATGCGCTTGCCGAGCGGATTTCCCGGGCCGATCACGAAACCCAGCTCGACCTCGTAGTCGAGCCGCTGGCTTGGACCGAAAACGGGCGCCGCGGCCTCTGGCGCCTTGGTCTGTCCGTACGGACGCGTGATCGGCGTTCCGGAAACGACCACCGAAGATGCGCGCCCGTGGTAGCCGATCGGCACCCACTTGTAGTTCGGCAAGAGCGGGTTATCCGGCCGGAAGATGCGGCCGACGTTGGTGGCGTGATGAATGCCCGTGTAGAAGTCGCTGAAGTCCCCAATCGCAACCGGAAGCAGCATCTCCGCCCGCGCCATCGGCACCAGATATCGCTGCAGATGGCGCTTCTGCTTCGGATCCGATAGCGCGCGTGACAGCCGCTTTCGCAGTGCCTTCCATTTGGCGCGACCCGCAGCCGCGAGGCCGTTCAGCGTCGCGCCGGTCCTCAGGCCCACCGCCGCCAGGTCGAGGATCTGGTCCCCGATCGCGACCCCGCCGCGCGGCACCTGCTTGGTGTCCTTGTGCCGAAAAACGCCGAACGGCAGGTTCTGGATCGGAAACTCGCACCCCGGCTCGTTCGCGCCCTCCACCCAGCTCCTGCGGCGCGGATCGTGCGTTTCGTCCATGGGGTCGGAGTAAAAGGGGTCGGAGTAAAAGGGGTCGGAGTAACTTTACTCTGACCCCTTTTACTCCGACCCCATCCCTTGTTTGAAGCCGTGCCACACGGCATCGTAGTCGCGCTGCAGTTCCTTCGCTTCGAGCGCGTAGCGCGTGGGGCGAAACACCCAGCGCGACTCCCACATGAAGGCAAGCGTGTTTTCGAGCTTGTGCGGCTTGAGGTCCGCGGACGAAGCGCGCTCGTAGGTCGCCGCATCCGGTCCGTGCGCCTGCATGCAGTTGTGAATCGAAACGCCGCCAGGCAGGAACCCCTCGGCTTTGGCGTCGTACTCGCCGCGCACCAGCCCCATCAGCTCGCTCATCACGTTGCGATGAAACCACGGCGGGCGAAAGGTGTGCTCGGCCACCAGCCAGCGCGGCGGGAAGATGACGAAATCGCAGTTGGCGACGCCCGGCTGCCCCGAGGGCGAGCTGAGCACGGTGAAGATCGACGGGTCGGCGTGATCGAAGCTCACCGTGTTGATCGCCATGAAGCGCGCAAGGTCGTACTTGTACGGAACGTAATTCCCGTGCCAGGCAACGATATCGAGCGGCGAATGGCGAAGCTCGGTCGTCCACAGCCCGCCGAGGAACTTGGCGACCACCTGGCAAGGCCCGCGCTTCGCCTCGCAGGCGGCGACCGGCGCGAGAAAGTCCCGCTTCTGCGCGAGGCCCTGCGAGCCGATCGGCCCGAGCTCGGGCAACCGGAAATGCGGCCCGTAGTTCTCGCACACGTAGCCGCGCGCCGGCCCCGCCGCGAGCAGCACCTTGAACTTCATGCCGCGCGGGACGACCGCGATCTCGCCCGGCCCCACCTCGAGTCGCCCGAGTTCGGTGAAGAGTTCGAGCGCGCCCTGCTGCGGCACGAGCATCATCTCGCCGTCGGCGTTCGAGAACACACGATCGCTCATCGAGCGGGTGGCGCCGTACAGGTGCACTGCGAGCCCCGCTTGCGCGGCCGGCACGCCCGAGCCGGCGAGCGTCATCAGCCCGTCGACGAAGTCGGTCGGCTTGCGCGGAATCGGGAACGGATTCCAGCGCAGGCGGTTGGGCGAGGCGGCGATCTCCTCGAACGGGCCGGAGCGCAGCAGCCCGCTCGCCATGCGCCTGAACGGCGGATGCATGGCGCTCGGCCGCAGCCGATACATCCACGTGCTCAGGTTCTCCGCCCGCGGCGCGGTGAACGCGGTGCCCGAAATCACTTCCGCATACAAGCCGCGCGGCGCCATCTGCGGCGAACTCTGCCCGACCGGCAGGGCGCCGCGTTCCGCTTCGGTCGAAAAAGCGTTGCCGAATCCGGACTGATACTTCAGGCGCTGGCGCGAGACTTGCTTACCCGCGCGCTTCGGCTGCGATTTCGATCGATTCGGCATAAGGATCTCCTCGTCCAAAATTATCCTCTGAAATCCTGCCATTGCCGGCCAATGCGCAAATGCACTTGAAGTCCGGCGCGGTTCGGTCGCGGCAGGGTTCGGCGCCGAAGGCAGGCGCGCGAGCCAACGCCAGCGTGACATATTTCTCAGACAAGCCGAATCGATCGGCGTAGCGTTTCAAACATGAAGGGACGTCCGTTGGGAGCGGCGTCCAGCAGGGCGACAAGCAGGTCCAGCTTGCGGAAGCGCTTGTGGCGCGCGTGGAGGCGGCGCCGAGGAGTGTTTTCTTGTCTGATCGGTAGGGGAGACCGATGCGACCTCTGGCGCCGGCCGAAGCGGACGGCGCGAGCCCCCTGATTTTCGAGCCGGAGATTTTTCTCTGGGTCGTGGAATCGCTGTGCCGCGCGCACCGCGTTCCGTTCGACGCCGGCCTCCTGCGGCAGCAGTTCCCGCCGCCCCATGACACGGCGATCCTGTTCGATGCGGCGCGCGCGCTCGGATTCAAGGCCGGACTCGCGCGCATTGCGCCGCGCCGCCTCGGCGAAGTGGAACTTCCCTGCCTCGCCTTCCAGCGCGACGGCAGCCATCCCGTGCTCATCAGCCGCTCGGACGGCGAGCGGCTCATCTATGCCGAGGCGGGGAGCGACCTTTCCCACACTGCGCTGACGAGCGACTTCGCGCGGCGCTTCGAGCCCGAAGTGCTGCTCTTTACGCGCGAGCCCGAAGAGCACAGGGCTCCGGTGCCGGGGTTCGAAGAGGAGCCGCGCCCGTTCGGCTTTCGCTGGTTCGTCCCGGCGCTCGCGAAATACCGGGCGAGCTGGCGCGATGTTTTATTTGCCTCGCTCGCGATCCAGCTTGCCGGGCTCGCGACACCTGTTTTCACGCAGGTCATCATTGACAAGGTGCTGGTTCACCACACCCACGGCACGCTGGTGGCGATCGCGTTCGGGCTCTCGATGTTCCTCGTCTTCAATGCGGTAATGAGCTGGCTGCGGCAGCACGTGATGCTGCGCACCGGAAACCGCGTCGATTCGATCCTCGCCGCCGACGTGCTGCGCCATCTGCTGCGCCTGCCGCTGCCGTATTTCGAGCGAAGGCCCACCGGCACCACGGTGGCGCGGCTGCAGGCCGTCGAGACGATCCGCGAATTCATCACCGGCGCCGCGATGAGCTTCGTGCTCGATGCGCCGTTTCTGCTGGTCGTGCTCGCGCTGATGTTCTGGTACTCGTGGCAGCTCACCCTGATCGCGCTCGGCGTGCTCGCGTTGCTCGCGGTATTGAGCATCGCAGTCACTCCGCTGCTCCGCGAGCGGGTCGGCCAGCAGTTCATGCTCGGGGCGAGAAACCAGGCGTTTCTCACCGAGTACGTCGCCGCTGCGGAAACGGTAAAGGCGCTGCAGATGGAGCCCCAGCTCGAGCGCCGCTATGGCAAATATATGGCCGGCTACCTCGCCTCGGCCTTCGCGACGCGGCAGCTCGCCAACTCCTACAACGTGCTCGCGAACGCCCTGGAGCAAACGATGACGGTCGCGATCCTGGTGGTGGGGGCGCTCCTCGTCATGCGCACCGAGGGCTTCACCATCGGCATGCTGGTCGCCTTCCAGATGTTCGCCGTGCGCATGGCGCAGCCGATGCTGCGGATCGCCGGGCTGTGGCAGGAATTCCAGCAGGCCAACATCGCCGTGAAGCGCCTGGGCGACATCATGAACGCGCCCGCCGAGCCGCACTCGGTCGTGCCGACGCGCGCGCCGGCCGACTCCGCGGGGCGGATCGAGCTGCAGGGGCTCTCGTTTCGCCACCGCGAAGACCATCCGTTCCTGTACCGCAACCTGAGCCTCGTTGTTCCTCCCGGCGCGCTGGTGCTGCTGACCGGCCCCTCGGGCTGCGGCAAGAGCACGCTCGCGAAGCTCCTGCTCGGGCTGTACCAGCCGACCGAAGGCCGCATCCTGCTCGACGGCCGCGACCTGCAGCACCTCGCGGCGAACGAGCTGCGCCAGGCCTACGGCGTCGTGTTGCAGGAAACGGTGCTCTTCTCGCGGACGGTTTACGAGAACGTCGCGGGCGCCGACCCGAGCGCCTCGTTCGAAGACGTGGTCGCCGCCTGCAGGAAGGCCGAGATCCACGACGCGATCGAGCGCCTGCCCGCGGGCTACCGCACGGAGCTCGGCGAGCACGGCGTCGGGCTCTCGGGCGGCCAGAAGCAGCGCATCGCGATTGCGCGGGCGCTCCTCAGAAAGCCGCGCATCCTCATTTTCGACGAAGCGACGAGCGGGCTCGATGCGCCGACCGCCGAGAGCCTCGCGCGCACCATCAATCATTTGAAGGGCGCGGCGACGATCGTCTTCATCGCGCACCAGGTGCCGCGCGGGCTTGCGGTGGACGAGGCGTTTCGCTTCGGCGTGCGTGCGGAGGCGCGGCCGGTGCGTCCGCAGAGCGAAGCCGCGAGTCCGAAAGAGCGGCCGCTGGAGAGCTGAGAAGGGGCTGAAACGGTGTCGTCGAAATTCGTGAGTTGTTCTGCAATCCTCGCGTTGCTGGCGGCGATCCCTGCGCTCTGTCCAGCGCAAGCGCCGCAGCGCCCCCCGCACCGCTGGACCGAGTTCGTGCAGGTCGAGGGCCAGCCCGAGCCGGTGCCGGCGGAGTGGGTCTCAACTCCCGAAGGAAAGTTTGCGCACTCGATCAGGATCCCGAATCCCGTGCCGAAGGACAGCGGCTATCGCCCGGGCATGACGAGCGAGCAGTACTTCGCGCACCTGTGCAAGGCCGAAGCCGGCGAATTCATTTTCAAGACGGTGGAAAACGTCGAAGGCTTCTACTTCATGCGCCCGCCCAAGCGGCCGACGGATGATGATTTGATGGATCGGTACA
>CAZXAR010000027.1:0-28615 GCA_964638135.1 uncultured Enterobacteriaceae bacterium
CGGCGAGCCAGCCTTCGTCGCGCGCCATCACCGAAGCGATGCGCAGCGCGAGGCACTTCTTGCCCAGCAGCGCGTTGCCGCCATAGCCGGACCCGTAGGACCAGATCTCGCGCGTTTCCGGAAAGTGGACGATCCATTTTTCCTTGTCGTTGCACGGCCAGGGCACATCGCTCGCGCCGGGCGCAAGCGGCACGCCGACCGAGTGCACGCAGGGAACAAAATCGCCGTCTTCGCCCAGCCAGTCGACGACCGCGCGCCCCATGCGCGTCATGATGCGCATGTTGACGACCACGTACGCCGAATCCGAGAGCTGGACCCCGATCTGCGCGATGTGCGAACCGATCGGCCCCATCGAAAACGGCACCACGTACAGCGTGCGCCCGCGCATGCACCCGTCGAACAGCCGATCGAGCGTTGCGCGCATCTCCTGCGGGTCCATCCAGTTGTTCGTCGGACCGGCCGCTTCGCTGGTTTTGCTGCAGATGAAGGTGCGGTCCTCCATGCGCGCCACGTCCGAGGGGTGCGATCGCGCGAGATAGCTGTTGGGGCGCAGCTCCGCGTTGAGCCGTGTGAACGTCCCCGCCGCAACCAGCTCGTCGCACAGGCGGTCGTACTCCGCTTGCGATCCATCGCACCAGAGCACCCGCTCGGGCTTGGCGAGGCGCGCGATCTGCGCCACCCAGCGCTTCAGTCGCTCGTGCCGGACCCATGGCGGGGCATTCAGGAAATCGGCGGCGGCGGAGTGCGAACCTGTCATGGAACGGCGTCCCGAGAAGCAGACTGGCCCGGCACGGACCCTGGCCAGTTGCGAAGTGGAGTGGGAGCGGATTTTAACGCTGCCCGGGCCGGCGCGGAAACCGGGCAGGACGCCCGCCTGAGCGCCTCCGGCAGCATCCGCCGCGGCGCGCCGCAAAACGTCTGGCGAGGCGGAAAATCGGCCCGGTCGCCGTGACCAGCACGATGACGCGGGTCACGTGCGCCGCCGTGACAAGCGGCACGCCCAGTTGCAGGACCTGGGCGGTGATGCACATTTCTGCGATCCCCCCCGGTGCGGTCGCAAGCACTACGCTCGGCACCGCAAGCCCGGAGAACGCCGCGAGCGCGGCCCCGGCGAGGGCCGCCAAGGTGATTGCCGCGGCAATGCTCGCGAGTACCGCAACCACGTAGCGCGGCAGCGCCGCGAAGGCACGCCGCTCGAAGCGCGCGCCGAGCGCGCATCCCAGCAGCATTTGTCCCAGATTCGACAGCCATCCGGGTATCGATGAAAACTGCACTTCGCCCGCAGTCAGTGCGGTCACAGCGAACAGCGGTCCGAGCATGAACGGATTCGCGATGCGGGCAAGCGCGAGCAGCGCACCACACGCCGCGGCGATTGCGAGCAGCAGGCCGAGTCCGGTGTAGGCGAGCGGCACGGGCGCCGGCAACCCCGTTTCCAGTCCATGCGCCCCGGACAGGGTAAGCGCATAAGGCACTACGATGACCACGGCAAGCAGCCGGAGCGACTGGGCGAGCGCAACCCGATCCGCGCGGGCGCCGAAGCGTTCCCCGAGCACGACCATTTCGGCCGCGCCGCCGGGAACGCTGGCGAAGAACGTGGTCGTGCGGTCGGTGCCCGAGATGCGGGACAACAGCCACCCCGACCACCATGCCAGCACGAGCGCAAGCAGGGCTGCAGCCACCAGCACATGCCAGACCGTGGCCAGTTCGCGCGCGACCGCCGGCGTGAAGTACAGACCGAGCACCGTGCCGATCACGATTTGTCCAAGTTGCCGGCCGCCGGGAGGCGGCCGCAGCTCGGCCCCCGACAGGTTGGCCGCCGCCATCGCAGCCATCGGGCCGACGATCCAGGGCAAGGGCAGACCCAGCCAGGCCATCCCGGCGCCGCCCGCGCCCGAAAGCAGCAACGCCAAGACCGGATTGGCCCCGGTGTCGCGCGCGCCTTTCACTTGCCGATGCAAAAGCGCGAAAAGATCTCGCCCAGCAGATCATCCGGGCTGAATTCGCCGGTGATTTCGGCGAGGGCGGCCTGCGCGATTCTCAGCTCCTCGGCGAAGAGTTCCCAGCGCGCCAACTGGGCACCCGCTTCCTGCAGATGCACTCGCGCGCGTTCCAGTGCACGCAGGTGCCTCGCGCGCGCGAGAAAGACCGATTCGCCGCTGCGTTCCCAGCCCGCAGCGGCGAGCAACGCCCGCCGCAGCAGATCCACGCCTTCGCCGGTTTTCGCCGAGAGCCACACCACCCCGTCCTGCCGCACCGCGGGCGCTCCCGTCAGGTCGATCTTGTTGAAGACGTGAATGCGCCTCGCCCCCGCCGGTAAAGCAGAGGCGAAACGATCGAGGATCGCCTGGTCCGCGGGCCCGATTCCCGCGGCGGCCTCGAACAGCGCGATCACAACGTCGGCGCGCGCCACTTCCTGCCAGGCGCGCTCGACTCCGATGCGCTCGACTTCGTCGGCGGTGTCGCGCAGGCCCGCCGTGTCCACGACGTGCAGCGGAATACCCTCGATGCAGATGTCCTCGCGCACCAGGTCGCGCGTCGTGCCGGGAATCGCCGTGACGATCGCGCGCTCCTCGCCCGCCAGACGGTTGAGCAGGCTCGATTTCCCCACGTTGGGCCGCCCGGCGATCACCACGTGGATGCCCTCGCGCAGCAGACTTCCCTGCCTGCTCTTTGCGAGAACCTCGCCGAGGGCCGCACGCACCTGTTCGAGACGCCTGCGCGCGTCCTCGCGGTGCAGCGCCTCGAGCTCCTCCTCCGGAAAGTCGAGCGTCGCCTCGGTCAGCGCGCGAAGCTCGGTGAGCGCGGCGACGAGCGCCTCGATGCCACGGGAGAATTCGCCCGAGAGCGAGCGCAGCGCCGAGCGGGCGGCCTCGCGGCTGGCGGCGTCGATCAGGTCGGCGACCGCCTCGGCCTGTGCGAGGTCGATCCGGCCGCCGAGGAACGCACGGCGGGTGTACTCGCCCGGCTCGGCAAGACGCGCCCCCGCCTCCAGGAACGCGCTCAGGAGGGATTGCATCACCACCGGCCCGCCGTGCCCGTGGAATTCGAGCACCGCTTCACCGGTGTACGAGTGCGGGGCGGGGAAGTACAGCGCAATGCCTTCGTCAATCGGCTCGCCGCTCGCGTCGTGCGCGCTGCAAAGCGTCGCATGGCGGGGCCGCGGAAGCTGGCCGAGCACGGTGCGTGCGATCGCCGGCGCCGCGGGCCCCGAAATCCGCACGACGCCGATGCCGCTGCGTCCCGCCGGCGTCGCGATCGCCGCGATGGTGTCCGAATCAGTTGCCGTAGGGTTTTCCGGCCGGGAGAGGGCGCGCTCGGGCCCGGCTAGCGCTTCGCATGCGCCGGCTTGTCGCGGTCGAACATGCGCTGGATCTGCCACTGCTGCAGGATCGAAAGGATGTTGTTCACCAGCCAGTACAGCACCAGTCCGGCGGGAAAGAAAAAGAAGAAGATGCTGAACACGTAGGGCATGAACTGCATCACCTTCGCCTGCACCGGGTCGGGGGGCACCGGGTTCATCTTGGTCTGCAGGATCATGGTGGCGGTCATCAGCACCGGCAGCACGTAATACGGATCGAGCGCCGAGAGGTCCTTGATCCAGAAGATGAACGGCGCATGGCGCAGTTCGATCGCCGCGAGCAGTACCCAGTACAGGGCGATGAACACCGGGATCTGAACCAGAATCGGAAAGCACCCGCCGAGCGGGTTGATCTTCTCGGTCTTGTACAGTTCCATCATCGCCTGATTCATCTTGTTGCGGTCGTGTGCGTACATCTCGCGCATTTTCGTCAGCCGCGGGGTGATCAGCTTCATCTTCGCCATCGACTTGTAGCTTGCCGCCGAAAGCGGGAAGAACACCAGCTTGATCAGCACGGTGAGCAGGATGATCGCCACGCCCCAGTTGCCGCTCCAGCTGTGGAACAGTTCCAGCACCCAGAACAGCGGCCACGCGATGATGGCAAGCCAGCCGTAGTCGACCACCAGGTCCATGCCCGGCGCGGCCGCCTTCAGGCGCCGCTGCTCCTGGGGTCCCGAATACAGCGGCACCGATACGCGCGAGGTGCCGCCGGGTGCGATCGCCGCCATCGGCACGATGACGCGTCCGGCGAAGAAATTTTTCTCCGCTGCGGCCGGATCGGGACGCCGCTCGACGGCAAATTCGCGTTCGCTCTGCGCCGAAGGCAACCATGCCGACACGAAATAATGCTGGACGAATCCGATCCAGCCGTCCTTGGCGCGGCGCACGAAATCGGCCTTGCCCTTTTCGACGTCGCCGAGCGCGATCTTCTGGAATTTCTGTTCCTCGGTATAGACCGCGTAGCCGAAAAAGCTCTGGGCGCCGAACGAATCGGCGATCGTGCTCACGCCCTTGCCCTGCTCGCCGTCGTGGGTGAGCTGGAAATAGGCGAACGGCGCGAGCGGGCCGTCGCTCTCGTTGCGAACCTCGAGCGCCACCTCGACCACGTAGCTGTCGCGGCGAAAGGTGTAGATCTTCGCCACCGAAACGCCGTTCCCCTGCGCCGTCAGCCGCACCTCGAGCGTATCCTGCCCCTCGGCGAGCGAACGCTCCCCAGGCGCGATCGTCCACATCGTTCGATGGTTGGCGCCCCGCTCGCCCGCGAGTCCGCTCTGGGCTTCGTAGCGGCGCGCCTCGCTCAGGAGCACGAAGTTTTTCGATTTGTCCTCGGTCGCCCTGTGCCGTTGCAGCTCGAGCCGCTTGAGCGTGCCGCCGAGTGCGTCGATCTCGGCGACGATGAGGTCGGTCTGGACGCGAACGGTCTCGCTCTGGGCCGGGACCGCCCCGGGGGCCGGTACGCCCGGCGCGCCGGCGCTCACCGGAGCCGCAGGCGCGCCGGGCGGCTTGGCGGGTATCGGAACGTCCGCTGCGCCCTGGGCAGCGGGCGGCACGGCCGGTGGCTTCGGCCGGCTTTCCTTCTGCCACGCGTCCCAGAGCAGCAGCAGCGAGAAGCTGAAGATGAAGAAAAGGATCAGTCGTTGCGTATCCATGAACGCGCCGGATCAACGCGGGCGGTGCCCGCCGGGAACCGGGTCGTATCCGCCCGGATGCCAGGGTCCGCAACGACACAAGCGCCGCGCCGACAGCCATCCGCCTCGCAGCACACCGTGCGCTTCGAGCGCTTCTTCGGCGTATTGGGAGCAGCTGGGATGGAAGCGGCAGGTGGGCCCGAGGACCGGACTGACGAGGTAGCGGTAACCTCGGATCAAATACCGCAGCACGACCTTCATTTGTCGATTCGTTCCAGAATTTGTGTCAGGCGCAGGATCATGCCCCTTCCCGGGCGCGCGTCGAAGGGCGGTCGCACCAGCACGTCGAGCGGCCCCAGTTGCCCCTGCGCGTGCCGAAAGGCCTCGCGGATGCAGCGTTTGAGCGCGTTGCGCACTGTGGCGCGCGGTGAGTGCCTGCGGGACACCAGGATGCCGAGTCGTGCCGGACCCGCGGGACGCCTCGCCAGGTAGAAGGCATAGCCACCGGTGCTGCGCCGGATCCCTTCCTTCAGCAAGCGCTCGAACTCGCGACTCCGGGTGACGCGCCGTTCCGCCCCCAGCCCGAACCGTGCCCGCCGCACATGCCCGAGCACGCGCCGGGCAAACCTACACCGCGAGCCGCTTGCGGCCCTTGGCGCGCCTTGCGCGCAGGACAGCTCGCCCGCTTCGCGCGCGGCTTCGCGCCAGAAATCCATGGCGTCGCGCACGTCGCGTCTTCGATGGCTGGTATGTTCGCTTCATCAACCCGCTCGCTGTGAAAAAGGGCGGTATTAGAGCGTGCTGCGGCGCGCATTGTCAAATAACCGATTCTTCGCGCCGCGCTTGTGGATAACGACATCCGGAACGGGTAAAATTTGTCCGCCGATGGCGCGTTCTTCAGACGCCGCGCACCCACCGAAGACACAGACTCCGCAACCACGATGCAAAGCCTCTGGGACGCCTGCCTGCGCCGACTGGAGCAGGAGCTGCCCGCACAGCAATTCAACACGTGGATCCGGCCGCTGGCTCCCGAGCCAGACGCCTCCGGGGCCGGCGCGCTGGTGCTGACGGCGCCCAATCGCTTCGTGCTTGAATTGGTGCGGGAGCGCTTCGCCGCGCGCATTGCGCATCTCGCCGCCGAAGCGAGCGGGCGCGAACTGGATGTCAAGCTCGTGCTGGCGCGTGCGCCCGAGGCCGTCGCCCGCGCACCGGTGCAGACCGCGCGCGGCGAAGCTGCCCCGCCGCTCGACCGAGCGCGCCTGAACCGCGCCTTCACATTCGACAATTTCGTCACCGGCAAGGCAAACCAGCTGGCGCGCGCAGCCGCCATCCAAGTGGCGGAAAACCCGGGCCTTTCGTACAACCCCCTTTTCATCTACGGCGGCGTCGGACTGGGCAAGACACACCTCGTGCAGGCGATCGGAAACCACCTCGCCGCCGAGCGGCCGCAGGCGCGCATCCGCTATACGCACGCCGAGCAGTATGTCACGGACGTGGTGCGTGCCTACCAGCAGAGATCGTTCGACCAATTCAAGCGCTACTACCACTCGCTCGACCTGCTGCTGATCGACGACATCCAGTTCTTTTCCAACAAGGACCGCACACAGGAAGAATTCTTCTACGCATTCAACGCACTGGTCGAGGCCCATAAGCAGATCGTGATCACCTGCGATACCTACCCCAAGGAAATCTCGGGCATGCAGGAGCGGCTGATTTCGCGCTTCGGGTGGGGACTCACCGTGGCGATCGAACCGCCGGAACTCGAGATGCGGGTCGCGATCGTGCTGAAGAAGGCCGAGGGTGAGGCGGTTGCGCTGCCCGAGGACGTCGCCTTCTTCATCGCCAAGCATATCCGCTCCAATGTGCGGGAACTGGAGGGAGCACTCAAGAAAGTTCTCGCGTACGCGCGCTTCTACGCGCGCGAGCTGAACGCCGATGTCGCCCGCGAGGCGTTGCGCGACATCCTCAACGTCGCCAGCCGCCAGATCACGGTCGACGGCATCCAGAAGACCGTCGCCGAGTACTTCAAGATCAAGATCTCCGACATGCATTCGAAGCGGCGTACCCGCAACGTCGCCCGGCCGCGTCAGGTCGCCATGGCGCTTGCCAAGGACCTCACGCAGATGAGCCTGCCCGAAATCGGGGAGGCCTTCGGCAACCGCGATCACACGACTGTGCTGCATGCCTGCCGCACCATCGCCACGCTGCGCAACAAGGACCACGCCCTGAATCGCGACTACCACCTGCTGGAGCAGGTTCTCAAGGGATAGATGGTGGGAAAACCTGTGCAAACGCTCCGGGCAATTTGTGCGTAGATCCCGATCGCGCGACATTTCCCGGAACGGCTCACATCCCTGCACAGCGGACTCCACAGGTATTGCATCGCACTTGGCTTCTGCAAGTCGCCGTATCAGCGCGGGTTTTGCAGTTGTCCCGGAACCGCGGGCTGCCTATTAGCTGTTACTAGAAGAAAGAAGATTAGAAGAGGAAGACAATGGTCCTGGTCAAAGCGAAGCGAGACGAGTTGCTGATCCCCCTTGCCGCGGTGAGCGGGATCATCGAACGCCGCCACACGCTGCCGATCCTGTCGAATGTTCTCATCGAGCAACACGCAGGAAAACTCTCGTTCCTCGCCACCGACATCGAAATCCAGATCAGTACACGCAGCGACGTCGTGCAGGAAGGCGAAATGCGCGCGCTGACCGTGGGCGCGCGCAAGCTTATCGACATCTTGCGCGCACTCCCCGATGGTGCCGAGGTGAGCCTGCAGGTGCAGGACAAGCGCTTGCAGCTGAAGGCCGGCAAGAGCCGATTTCTGCTGCAATCGCTGCCCGCCGAGGATTTTCCCCGGCTCGCGCGGTCTGCCGGCGAATCGGCGCGTTTCGCGGTGTCGCAGAAGACCTTGCGAAAGCTTCTGAGCCTGGTCCAGTACGCCATGGCACAGCAGGACATCCGCTATTACCTGAACGGGTTGCTGATGGTCGTGGAGGACGGTCAGCTGAAACTGGTCGCCACCGACGGTCACCGTCTGGCCTATGCCGCGATGCGAGTGGACGCTCCGCTGCCGCGCCAGGAGGTAATCGTGCCGCGCAAGACCGTTCTGGAACTCGCGAAACTGCTCGGGGAGGGGGAAGACGAGGTGCGGGTCGAGCTTTCCTCGACGCAGGTCGCGTTTGCATTTGGTTCGGTGGAGCTCGTTTCGAAGCTGGTCGACGGGAAGTTCCCCGATTACACACGGGTGATCCCGGCAGGCAACAAGAACCGGCTTCTGATCGACCGCGACGTCCTGCGCCAGGCGCTGCTGCGGGCGGCAATCCTTTCGAACGAGAAGTTCCGCGGCGTGCGCTGGATCCTGACCGAGAACGCCCTCAAGCTCGTGTCGTCGAATGCCGAGCAGGAGGAAGCCGAGGAAACGCTCGAGGTCGGCTACACCGGTGACCCGCTCGACATCGGCTTCAACGTCAACTACCTGCTGGACGTGCTGAACAACGTGTCCGACAGTTCGGTCGAGTGCTCGTTCGGCGATGCCTCGTCGAGCGCCCTGGTGCGTGCGCCCGCCGAGCCGGAATTCCGCTACGTCGTGATGCCGATGCGCATCTAGCGGGTCTAAAGGAAGCGACGACGTGGGTGATAGCGAGCATCAGGTCCGCGAGCCGGACGGCTACGACAGCGACTCAATCAAGGTACTGAAGGGCCTGGATGCGGTGCGCAAGCGCCCCGGGATGTATATCGGGGACACCTCCGACGGCACCGGCCTGCACCAGCTGGTGTTCGAGGTGGTCGACAACGCGGTGGACGAGGCGCTCGCGGGCTTTTGCGACGACATCGTGGTCACCATCCACACCGACAACTCGGTCTCGGTGCTCGACAACGGACGCGGCATCCCGACCGGAATCAAGGACGACGACGAGCTCAAGCGCTCGGCGGCGGAAATCGTGATGACCGAGCTGCACGCCGGCGGCAAGTTCGATTCCAATACCTACAAGGTCTCGGGCGGGCTGCACGGCGTCGGCGTGTCGGTGGTGAACGCGCTCTCGAGCTGGCTGCGGCTGACGATCTGGCGCGACGGCAAGGTGTACCAGTTGGACTTCGCCGACGGGGTGCCGGCTGCGCCGCTGCGGGTGAGCGGGCTGACGGAGAAGCGCGGCACGGAGGTGCATTTTCTCGCTTCCCGGCAGATCTTCGGCGCGGTCGACTATCACTACGACATCCTGGCGCGGCGGCTGCGCGAGCTTTCGTTCCTGAACAACGGAGTCCGCATCGTGCTCGTCGACCAGCGCTCCGGCAAGGACGAGAACTTCGCGTTTACCGGTGGGGTGAAGGGCTTCGTCGAGTACATGAACCGCGCCAAGACGGTGCTGCATCCGACCGTGTTTCACGGCACGGGCGAGAAGGAAGGCATCGGGGTCGAGGTGGCGATGCAGTGGAACGACTCCTACCAGGAGAGCGTGCTCTGCTTCACCAACAACATCGCGCAGAAGGACGGCGGCGCGCACCTGACCGGCTTGCGCGCCGCCATGACGCGGGTGCTGAACAAGTACATCGAGGAGAACGAATCGGCGAAGAAGGCGAAGGTCGAGACGACCGGCGACGACATGCGGGAAGGTCTTGCGTGCGTGCTTTCGGTGAAGGTGCCCGAACCGAAGTTCTCGTCGCAGACCAAGGAAAAGCTCGTGTCCTCGGAGGTGCGGCCGGTGGTCGAGGAGATCGTCGCCGAGAAGTTGCGCCAGTTTCTCGACGAGCGGCCCAACGACGCGCGCGTGATCACCGCCAAGATCGTCGATGCGGCACGAGCACGCGAGGCCGCGCGCAAGGCGCGCGAGATGACGCGCCGCAAGGGAGTGCTGGACGGAATGGGGCTTCCGGGAAAGCTCGCCGATTGCCAGGAGCGCGATCCGGCGCGGTGCGAGCTGTACCTGGTCGAGGGCGACTCGGCCGGCGGCTCGGCGAAGCAGGGCCGGGACCGCCGGTTTCAGGCGATCCTCCCGCTCAAGGGAAAGATCCTCAACGTCGAGAAGGCGCGCTTCGACAAGCTTCTGGGGTCGGCCGAGATTGCGACCCTGATCACCGCGCTCGGGTGCGGAATCGGCAAGGAAGAGTACAACCCGGACAAGCTGCGCTATCACCGCGTGATCATCATGACCGACGCGGATGTCGACGGATCGCATATCCGCACGCTGCTGCTCACGTTCTTCTACCGGCAGATGCCGGAACTGGTCGAACGCGGGCACATCTACATTGCGCAGCCGCCGCTCTACCGGGCGAAGCTGGGAAAGGAAGAGCGCTACCTGAAGGACGAGCACGAACTGAACGAGCACATGCTGCGCCTCGCCTTGGTGGATGCGGCGCTCTATCCGGCGGCGCGGCGTGATGCCATCCAGGGCGAGGCGCTCGCCGAGCTGGCCAAATCGTACCTGGTGACCGAGGCGGTGATCGAGCGCGTGGCGCGCTGGATCGATCGCGACGTGCTGGAGGCGCTGCTGCGCGGGGTGCGGATCGACCTGTCGCGGCGCGATCTGGCCGAAGCATCCACGGAATCGCTGGCCGCCGTGCTGGGCGCAACCGATGTCCGGGTGAGCGCGCACTTTGACCCCAAGACCGAGCGCTACCAGGTGCGCGTCGAGCGTACGCGCCATGGCAATGTGCGGGTGACCGCGATCGATTCGGAGTTCGTCCACTCCGGAGACTACGCGCAGATCCGCTCCACGGCGGAGTTGCTGCGCGGCCTCGTCGGGGTCGGTGCGTACGTGCAGCGCGGCGACAAGAAGCAGCCGGTGCGGGATTTCGGCGAAGCGATGAAGTGGCTGCTCGCCGAGGTGCAGCGCTCGACCAGCCTGCAACGCTACAAGGGCCTGGGCGAGATGAACCCTGCGCAGCTGTGGGAAACGACCATGGACCCCGCGGCCCGGCGCCTGCTTCGCGTGCAGATCGAGGACGGCATTGCGGCCGACGAGATCTTCACCAAGTTGATGGGCGACGAAGTCGAGCCGCGCCGCGCCTTCATCGAGTCAAACGCGCTCGGGGTGCGCAACCTGGACGTCTAGGCTTTGCGCTTTCGCTTGGTCGCGTCGCCGGCTTGCGCGCGTGGACGCGAGGCGCGCGCGGCGAATTCGAATCCGACGTTGCCCTCCGGGGTTTTTACGAGGTAGGCCCGGAAGGGTCTTCCCTTGCGGGAAATGAACCGGGTCAGCAGATCGGTCCTGCCGGCAGCAAGCAGCTTTTCCATCTGGTCCCGCTCGATCGGCCTTTGCAGGATGATTTTTCCGGAGCGGAAATCACAGCTCGGTTCCGGGCCGAGCGATTTTTCGCAGACGTAGGAGTTTCCGTGCTCGAACACGCGCGCGGCGCACTTGGGACAGGCGCCGAGGTTCTGCTGCGTGCTGAAATCGGGCGCTTCGCCTTGGCGCTCGCTCGGCGGCGGCGCTCCGAAGTCGAACTCGGTGCGAAGCTCCTCGTTGAGCCGCACGGCGCCGGCAAAGGGCTTGCCGAGGCGGCTGCGAAAGCCCGTGAGCGGCCCGATCCGGCGCTTGGTCAGCAGCTCGGCGACTTCTTCGGGCGCCCATTCCCTTCCCGAAATCACCTTCCACAACGCAAAATCGCAGCCCTGGCACTGGAACTTGCGGTAGTTTTCCTGCACCGTGCCGCCGCATTTCGGACAGGGCGCCGGAACCGTCGCGAAGGCCTTGTCGGGAATCTCGCCGTCGCGGATGCGATCGACCAGATCGCGCGTCACGGATTCGATGTGGTCCATGAACTCCTCGCGCCGGAGCCGGCCCGCTTCCATGAGCTTGAGCTTGAATTCCCAGTCGCCCGTGAGTTCGGGCGACGTGATTTCGCTCACGCCGAAGTGCCGCAGGGCGAACAGCAGCGAAAACGCTTTCGGCGTCGGCACCAGCTCCTTGCCCTGGCGGAGCATGTATTCTTCGTGGATCAATCCCTCGATGACGGCGGCGCGCGTCGCCGGGGTTCCCAGGCCCTTTGCCGCCATCGCCGCACGCAGTTCGTCGTCTTCCACCAGCCTGCCGGCGCCTTCCATCGCCGAGAGCAGCGTCGCCTCGGTGTAACGCGCGGGCGGCCGTGTCTGGTTCGCCTCGACGCGGCACTCGCGTACCCGGGCTTTCTCGTTCCGCTGCGCGGCGGGCAGGTTTTCCGCCGGAACCTCCGCCTCGCGACCATAGACCGAAAGCCACCCCGGATCGAGCAGGACCCGGCCTTCGGTGCGGAAGTGATGTTCGCCCACCTGCGTGATGCGGGTCGTCTGCAGGTAGCGCGCGGCCGGATGAAATGCCGCCAGGAATCGGCGCGCAACCAGGTCGTAGAGCTTTGCCTCGGCCTCGTTCAGGTGTCCCGGCGGCTGTGGCGTCGGGATGATCGCGAAATGGTCGGAGATCTTGCTGTCGTCGAAAACGCGCCGGTTGTGCCGCACCCAGCCGCTTTGCAGCACGGTCCTGGCGATCGTGCCGTACTGCGCGCCGCGCGATAGCGCCTGGAGCGTTGTTCTGACGGTGCCGAGGTAATCCTCGGGGAGGGCGCGCGAGTCTGTTCTCGGGTAGGTGAGCGCCTTGTGCCTTTCGTACAGCGACTGCGCGAGCGAGAGCGTCGTCCTGGCAGAAAAGCCGAAGCGGCCGTTTGCCTCGCGCTGCAGGCTGGTCAGGTCGAACAGCGGCGGCGGCGCCTGCGCGGCGGGCTTGGACTCTTCGCTGGCCTGTCCCGATTTTCCCGCGCAGTCGGCGGCGATCGTTTGCGCTCTTTGCGCCTGCCAGAGGCGCTCGGCCTTGTTCTCGCCGTCCTCCGTCTTCTGGAATTCGGGGTCGAACCAGCGGCCGACATACTCGCCGGACTTGAGCGCGAAGCGGGCGTGCACTTCCCAGTACGCGCGCGGCACGAACGCGCGGATCCGTTCCTCGCGCTCGACCAGAATGGCGAGCGTGGGTGTCTGCACGCGGCCGACCGTGGTCAGGTAGAACCCGCCCTCCCTGGAATTGAACGCGGTCATGGCGCGGGTGCCGTTGATGCCTACGAGCCAGTCGGCTTCCGAGCGGCACTTGGCGGCATCCGCGAGCGGTGTCAATTCTCGGCCGGGACGCAGATGCTGGAAGCCTTCGCGGATCGACGCGGCGGTCATCGACTGCAGCCACAGCCGCTCGATCGGTTTCTTCGTTCCGGCGTGCTGCACGATGTAGCGGAAGATCAGCTCGCCCTCGCGCCCGGCGTCACAGGCGTTGATGAGCCCGACGACATCCTTGCGCCGGATCAGGCGAAGAAGCGTTTCGAGCCGTTTCGCGCTGCGCTCGATGGGGGCGAGCGCGAATCGCGGCGGGATGACCGGCAAACGGGCAAAGGTCCACTTCCCCTTCTTGACGTCATGCTCCGCGGGCAGTGCAAGCTCGAGCAGGTGGCCGACCGCCGACGAGAGCACGAACTCGCTGCTCTCGAAAAAGTCGGCCTTGCGGAAAAAGCCGCCAAGCGCGCGCGCGATGTCGGCGGCGACCGAAGGCTTTTCCGCGATGATGAGTTTCTTGCCCATGCCCGCCAAAAGGCCGCAGAGGATACCCGCAAAGACCACGGCGACACAACCGCGGCACGTGGGTTGGACCGCAGGCGTGCTCAGTGAAGACGTTGATACAGACCGCCTGGCAGCGACGCGACACGACCATCGAGTTCGAGGCGCAGCAGCTCCGCCGCAACGCGTTCCGCCGGGAGCCCGGCACGCACGCACAGCGAGTCGATGCCGACCGGTTCGAATCCCATGTGCGGCAGCACCGGAGAATCCGGGAGCGGTGTGCCGGTCACCCCGGAATCGGCTGCCGGTTCCGAACGAGCGGAGGACGCGTCCGTGCGCAGGTGGGGCGGAAGCTCGCTCAGGATGTCCATCGCCGATTCGACCAGCTTGGCGCCGGACTTGATCAGGTCATGGCAGCCTTTGGAGAGCGGCGAATGGATCGAACCGGGTACCGCAAAGACTTCGCGTCCCTGCTCGGCTGCGGCGCGCGCCGTGATGAGGGATCCGGAGGAATGTGCTGCCTCGATGACCAGGCAGCCGAGCGAAAGCCCGCTGATGACGCGGTTGCGGCGCGGGAAGTTCTGCCGCACCGAGGGTGTGCCGAGCGGAAATTCCGACACCAGGAGCCCGCGAGCGCCGATTTCCCGCGCCAGCGCGGCGTTGCGCGGCGGATAGACGAGGTCGATGCCGGTACCCAACACGGCGATCGTTGAACCGTGGCCAGCGACCCCTCCGCGGTGCGCCGCGGCGTCGATCCCGAGCGCGAGCCCGGAGACGATCGTGAATCCGGCGTCGCTCAGCGCACGCGCGAAACTCTCGGCGTCGCGCGCACCCTGCGCGGTCGCGTTCCGGCTGCCGACGACCGCAAGCGAGGGGCGGTTGAGCAGCTCGGTGCGACCCAGGCAGTAAAGAAGCGGCGGCGGCTGGCCGATTTCGAGAAGTAATTTCGGGTACGTCGGGTCGGCGAGCGTCACCACCGAACAGCCCGGCGCCGTTGCCCATTGCAGCGCCTGCTGTACGCCGCGCGCGACGTTTTCCGAGTACAGCGCGTCGAGCGCGCCCGGCGGAACGATTCGGACGAGCGCCGCGCGTCCCGCGGCAATCACATTTTCAGGAGGTCCGAACTCGCGCAGCAGTTGGTGCAATGCGCCGGCGCCCAGGCCAGGCGTGAGGGTCAGTTGCAACCAGCTTGCCAGCCCGGGGTCCTGCCTCATGCCGCTCGAAGGACGTGCCCCCTTCCGGTCGTGGAGCGCGGTTGCCGGCGGGCACCGGCGCGGCGCGGCCTGTCGCTTTCTGTCCTAGGGTGTGCGCACCACATCCAGCGGACTGACCGGGCGGGTGACGTTCATCACCAGAGCATAGGACACGCGGTCGAAAACCCGGAACACGAAGGTCAGTCCGTAGCGCTCTTCAGGCAACGAGACGATCGCATCGGGCGCGTTCTTCGGCAGATGCTTGTCCACCACCGTGCCACGGTGACGATACAGCGCGAGCACATGTCCGAGCTCGAGACCGTCGGCCTTGCCCCGGTTGAGCGCCACCACCGAATGCTGCCCGGCCTCGCCAACGGTCTGCAGGCCGCCATAGATCGAAACGACGCGCCCCTGCAGCGCCGCGGAGGGTGCGCGCGGAACGTAGCTCATGATTTCGGGTGTGCCGGCCGCCACGAGCCGGTCGCCGATGCCGATCTCCTGCGTCACCGCGGCAAGCTCGACCGTAGCGGGGTCCCCCGGCCGAACCAGGCGCGCAACTCCGAGGTAGATCGCCTCGTGCCCGATCGTTCGATCGGTTTCCGGATCGACGAGCGCGCGGCCCGGCCGGTACATGTACCACGACTCGTCCTTCGAGCTGCCCATCCCGCGGACGAATGCCTTGCCGCCGTCCCCGGCCACGACGCGTCCTTCATCGAATGCGACGATACGCGGCGCGTTGTCCAGCCCTTCGGGCTCGATGACCAGCGGGCGCGTGAGGAACGGCTCGATGATCCGAGGCGGAATGCTCGGAATCGCCTCCGCGGTGGATTCCGCGCGTACCCGCGGCGAGAGCTTCACCGTGTCGGCGAGCGCCAGCATTCCCCGGGTCCGGTCGATCACGATCACATTGCCCGGGTAGATTCGGTGCGGATTCTTGATCTGGTCCTTGTTGAGATTCCACAGCTCGGGCCAGCGCCACGGCGAGTCGGTGAAGCGTTCGGCAATGGACCACAGCGTATCGCCGGGGACAACGACATAACGTTCCGGAGCGTTCGGCTTGAGCGCGAGCGGCGTCGTCGGGACCTGCGCCCATGCGCCGAGCGCGAGCAGGCTGCAGAGGGCAAAAAAGAGGCTTGTGATAAACTTGTGGTGTTGGTTGCGCATTCGGCCCCCCGTCTAAACGAACGCTTTGCCGCGTGGGTAGGTTCGGCTTCCCCTGAGGTGTCCTTAACTGTAGCATAAAGCCCGGACAGCTTAGGCGCCGCCTGAGATACTGCATCTAGTCCATTCAATTTGCAAGTGATTTTCTGAGACATGGCTATTTTGAGCATTCTCCGGTACCCGGACGCGCGACTGCACAAGGTGGCGGCGCCGGTCACCGTGTTCGACGCGTCGCTGAAGGCGCTGGTGCGTGACTTGGCCGAAACGATGTACGCCGCGCCCGGCATCGGGCTCGCGGCCACCCAGGTCGACGTGCACCGCCAGGTCATCGTCGTCGACGTATCGGAGCGGCGCGACTCCCTCGTCACGCTGATCAATCCGGAGATTGCCGAAAAGTGGGGAATTTCCGACATCGAAGAAGGATGCCTGTCGGTGCCGGGCATCTACGAGATCGTGGAGCGTGCGGATCGGATCCGCGTGCGGGCCTACGACCCGAGCGGCAACGCGCTCACGCTGGAAGCGCAAGGCCTGCTTGCGGTCTGCATTCAGCACGAGATGGACCACCTGGTCGGCAAGGTCTTCGTCGAATATCTGTCCCCGCTCAAGCAGCAGCGCATCCGCGTCAAGCTCGCCAAGCAGTTGCGCCGCACGGCCTAGAGCGCCCCTTCCCCTCGCGCCGCGCGCCCCGATCGATGCGGATCGCGTTCGCCGGTACGCCCGAATTCGCGGAGCGCTCGCTCGGTGCGCTGCTCGAGGCGCGGCATGAGGTTACGCTCGTCCTCACGCAACCAGACCGTCCGGCCGGGCGCGGCATGAAACCGGCCGTCGGCGCGGTGAAGAAGCGCGCGCTAGCGCACCGCCTGGAGGTATTTCAACCGGAAACGTTGAAGGACCCGGCTGCGGTGCTGCGCATCGCCGCCGCGCGCCCGGAAGCGCTCGTGACCTGCGCCTACGGGCTGATCCTCCCGCAGAGCGTGCTCGACGTCGCGCCGCGGGGTGCCTTCAACATCCATGCCTCGCTCCTGCCGCGCTGGCGGGGCGCGGCGCCGATCCAGCGCGCGCTCCTGGCGGGCGATCGCGAAACCGGCATCACCATCATCCGGATGGATGCCGGACTGGATACGGGACCCGTGCTCGCGCAGCGCCCGCTTGCGATCGGGACCGGCGACGATGCGCAGAGCCTGCGCGACCGGCTCGCCTCCCTCGGCAGCGCGATGATCGTCGAGACGCTGGCCGACCTCGCCGCCGGACGCTTGCACGCGCGAGCGCAGCCCGCGGAGGGCGCGACGTACGCCGATCGAATCCGCACGTCGGAAACGTGGCTCGACTGGTCCAAGCCTGCACCCGAACTGGAACGCGCAGTGCGGGCGTTCCGGCCCTCGCCCGGCGCGCGCACCGCGATCCGCGGCGAAGTCGTGAAAATCTGGGTCGCCCGAGTCGCCCCGGATGAAGGCGTGCCCGGGGCCGTGCTTGCGTCCGGCCCCGCGGGTGTACGGATCGCCTGTGGCCGCGAGGCCCTCGAAGTCACCGAGCTGCAGCGCGCCGGAGGGCGGCGGCTTGCCGCGGCCGAATTTCTGCGCGGTTTCGCGATCGAGCCGGGCGAACGCTTTGCGTTCACTGTCTGAGTCGCTGCGCGCGGCAGCCCCGGTCGTCGCGCAGGTGGCTGCCGGCCGCAGTCTCTCGGCGAGGCTTGAACGCGCCGCAGACGAAACCGGCGCCGCGCGCGCCGCGCTCATCGACCTGTGCTACGGCACGCTGCGCAGCTATGGCCGCGTTCAGGCCATGGTGCGCGCGCTTTCGCACCGCGCCGCGCCGGATGCGCTGGTCGAAGCGCTGCTCTGGTGCGCCCTGTACGCGCTCGAGTCCGGGCGCTTTGCAGAGTACGCAGTAGTGGACCAGACAGTGCGGGCGTGCCGCGCGCTCGGCCGCGCAGGTGCGACCGGCTACGTCAACGCGCTGCTGCGCGCACGCCTGCGCGCGAGGCGCCACGTCGAGGCGCGGATCGCCGCGGACCCGGTGGCGCGCTACCAGCATCCGGACTGGTGGATCGCGCGCCTGCGCGCCGCGTACCCGCGGCAGTGGGAGCAGGTCCTGACGGCAGGAAACCAACATCCTCCGATGTGCCTGCGCGTGAACGCGCGCCGCTCGACCCCTGCCGCTTACCTCGCGCGCCTCGCCGCCAACGGAATTGCGGCGCGAGCCCTCGCGGGCGGGCCGCTTTTGCTCGCGCGCCCGCTCCCGGTCGGGCAGCTTCCCGGATTCGCCGACGGCGACGTCTCGGTGCAGGACGCGGGCGCGCAGTGCGCGGCGCAACTGCTCGACCTGCGGTCCGGACAAAGGGTCCTGGACGCCTGCGCCGCGCCGGGCGGCAAGAGCGCGCACATTCTCGAGACGGCCGACGTGGCCCTGACTGCGCTCGATGTGGACGCCTCGCGCTGCGAGGCGATCGTGCACAACCTGCGGCGGCTCGGCCTCACGGCGCAAGTGCGCGCGGCGGATTGTTGCGCGGCGCAGACCTGGTGGGACGGTAACGCGTTCGACCGCATCCTCGCCGATGTTCCGTGCTCGGGCTCCGGAGTGGCGCGGCGCCATCCGGACATCAAGTGGCTGCGCCGCGAATCCGATCTTGCGGATTACGGCGCGCGCCAGGCGCGCATCCTCGGTTCCCTTTGGCGGCTGCTCAGACCGGGTGGTAAATTGCTGTATGCCACCTGTTCCGTATTCCCGGAGGAAAATGGCGCCATCGTCGAGGCATTCTTGGCGCACGCGCCGGGGGCGCGGCGTCTCGCGCTGCCCGGCAACTGCGCCGCTCAGATGGTCCCGGACGCGGAGCACGACGGTTTCTACTTTGCGCTGCTAGGGAAGGCCGCTTGACGCACGGCGCGATGCGAGGCGTCGCACTCCTGAAAACTGCCCTGGTCGCGCTCCTGTGCGCGGCCCCGCTCGGCGCGAGCGCTAGCGAGATCGAGGTGCGAGGATCCCAGCTGCAGGTGGTGGAGGACGGCCTTGCGCTCGACGCGGATTTTGCGTTTGAATTCCCGCCGCGTCTTGCCGAGATGGTCGGCAACGGGGTGCCCCTGTATTTCGTGGTCGATTTCGAAATGACGCGCCCGCGCTGGTGGTGGTTCGACGAAAAGACCGCGGCCAAGCGGATGCAGCTTCGACTGTCCTTTCATCCGTTGACGCGCCACTACCGGCTGTCCACCGGCCTGCTGCAACAGCAGTTCGTCACGCTGGAGGAGGCGCTTCACGTTCTGAAGCGCGTTCGCAACTGGCTCGTGGTCGAGCGCGGCGTCGCGCTCGCCGATGCGAACTACGAGGTGGCGGTGCGCATGCGCCTGGACAGCGCACTGCTCCCCAAGCCATTTCAGGTCAGCGCGCTTACGAGCCGCGAATTTCAGCTCGAATCGTCCTGGCAGCGCTTCGTATTCCGGCCGCCGGCGGCACCGCCCGCCGAAAGCCGCGAGCCCCGGGAGGTGGGCGGCCAGTGAGGTTGCTGCTCCTCATCAGCGCGGTGCTCGCCGGCGTGCTGCTGTTTCTGCTTGCCACCGCGAGCGCCAACGTGTCGCTGTTCGGGCGCCAGTTTCCTTTGCTGCTCGGCCTGAATGCGGCCCTTGCCGTGGCACTCGCCGCGCTGGTCGTCTGGCAGCTGGTCACGCTGGTCCGCAAGCTGCGGGCGCGCGTCTTCGGTTCGCGGCTGACCCTCAGATTCCTGCTGCTTTTTGCGCTGATGGCGCTGGTGCCGGGGGCGCTCGTGTATACGGTATCGGTGCAGTTCCTTGCCCGCAGCATCGAATCGTGGTTCGACGTCAAGGTCGACGCGGCGCTCGAGGGCGGGATGAACCTCGGCCAGTCGGCGATCGACCAGATGCTCGGCGAGCTGAACCTGAAGGCGCGTGCGGTGGCGCTCGAGCTTGCCGACCGCGCGCCGACACAGCTTCCGCTGGTGCTCAACCGGTTGCGGGAGCAGGCTGGAGTCCAGGAGGCAGTGGTGGTTGCGCCCAACGGCCGGCTGCTCGCGAGCGCGAGCGCGGAAATGGACCGATTTGTGCCCGAACTGCCGCCGGCGCAGGCGCTACGTCAGGCGCGCACGGGACGTGGCTATTCGGCAGTGGATTCCGCCGCGGGCAAGGGACTGGTGCTGCGCGTGGTCGTTCCGATCGCAGGCGGCGCGCTGGCCGGGGATCCGCGCTATCTTCAGTTCCGGCAGACGCTGCCGGACGGGTTTGCGCGCAGCGCCTCCGCGGTCGAGGCTGCCTATCGCGACTACCGGGAGCTCGCGCTCGCGCGCGAAGGGCTGAAGCAGATCTACATCGTCACCCTGACGCTGGCGCTTTCGATGGCGCTGTTCGCCGCCGTGGCGCTCGCCGCGATACTTGCGAGCAGGCTTTCGGCGCCGCTGGCGAATCTCGCCGCGGCGACGCAGGCGGTGGCGCGCGGGGATTTCAGCCGCCGTGCGCCGATCACCAGCGGGGACGAGCTCGGCGTACTCACGGAATCGTTCAACGCGATGACCGGCCAGCTCGACGAGGCGCGGCAGGTCGTGGAATCCAACCGCGTCGCCCTCGAAACCGCCAAGGCGCGGCTGGAAAACATCCTCGCCAACCTGACGGCGGGCGTGCTGGTGTTCGACCAGGACCTCGCGCTGTCGATCTCGAACCGGGGTGCGGGCGAGATTCTCGGCGCGGAACTCGTCTCGTGCGCCGGCCGAGCGCTCGATTCCTGGCCGGACGCGCTGCAGTCGTTCGCCGCGCCGGTACGCGAACAGTTCGTCGGCCACGGCGCCGGCACCTGGCAGATCGAGCTCGCGCTCCGGGGCGGCAAGGCGCTGCTCGCGCGGGGAGCGGCGCTGCCCGCTGCGGGAGGCGGCTATGTTCTGGTATTCGACGATATTACCCAGCTCATCCAGGCCCAGCGCGCAACCGCCTGGGCGGAGGTCGCGCGGCGCCTCGCGCACGAAATCAAGAATCCGCTGACGCCGATCCAGCTCGCCGCGGAGCGGCTCGAGATGAGGCTGGCCGGCAAGCTTGCGCCCGAGGACACCGAGGCGGTTCGCCGCAGCACGCAGACTATCGTAAACCAGGTCACCGCGCTGAAGGCGATGGTCGACGACTTCCGCGATTACGCGCGCCTGCCGGCGCCGGTACCGGCCGGTATGGATTTGAACGTGCTGGTGGGTGAAGTTCTGGCCCTGTACGAGAATTCGAAGGTGCCGATCCGCGCCCGGCTTGCCGCGAAGCTGCCTGCGGTGTGGGCGGACGCTGCGCAGATCCGCCAGGTGCTGCACAACCTCGTGCAGAATGCACAGGATGCGCTCGAGAATCGTCGCGTGTCCCGCCCCGAACCGGCCATCGAAATCCGCACCGAGCTCGCGGGGGACCGGGTGCGGGTCTCGGTCTCGGACAACGGCGACGGCTTTCCGGCCGAGCTGATGTCGCGCATCTTCGAGCCCTATGTGACGACCAAGCCGCGCGGCACCGGCCTGGGCCTTGCGATCGTGAAGAAGATCGTCGACGAGCACCGCGGCTCGATCGCGATCGAGAGCCGTCCCGCCGAGGGCGCCTCGGTGAGCGTGCTGCTGCCGCTGGCGAAGGCGGCATGACGGACTTCGAATCGTTTCGCGAACGGGGGGCGTCGCGCGGTGACGCCGCGCCGTCGCCTTGCACATTGGCCTAGCTGCTATGTCACAGATCCTGATTGTGGACGACGAAGTCGGAATTCGGGAGCTGCTCTCCGAGATCCTCGCCGAAGACGGTCATCAGGTGTTGCTGGCCGAAAATGCGGAGGCGGCGCGCCGCGCGCGCGAGAAGCAGCGGCCCGATCTGGTGCTGCTGGACATCTGGATGCCGGACACCGACGGCATTACGCTGCTCAAGGAATGGGCGGCGAGCGGCCAGCTCACGATGCCGGTGGTCATGATGTCCGGCCACGGTACGATCGAAACCGCCGTCGAGGCGACGCGGGTCGGCGCGCTCGATTACCTGGAAAAGCCGATCGCGCTGCAGCGGCTGCTCGCCACGGTGAAGCGTGCGCTGCGCAACCAGGAGAGCGCGGCGCCGCGCGAGATCTCGCTCGCGGCCTCGGGCCGCTCGCCCGCGCTCGCCGATTTGCGCAAGCGCCTGGCACAGCTCGCCCAAAGCGCGGCGCCGCTGATGCTGCGTGGCGAGCGCGGCATGCAGCCGGAGCTGTTCGCGCGCCTGCTCGCCGCCCCCGGGTTGCCCTTCCTCGCCGGCGAGACGCTGCTCGCGGAGGCCTCCTCCGAGCTGCTCGCGCGGGCCGCGGGCGGCATCCTGTTCGTCGCGGACCTGTCGCGCCTTGCGCGCGCGGAGCAGAAGGGTCTCGAATTCGTCGCCGCGCGCGCCGACCGGCACAAGGTGCGGCTGGTCAGTTTCTCGCCCGTCGAGCCCAAGGCCCTGGTGGAAAAACTTGCCTACGAGCCGGCTCTGGTCGCGCGGTTGGCCGAGCTGATCGTGCGGCTTCCCGCGGTGCGCGATTTTGCCGAGGACGTGCCGGATCTGGCAGCCTTGATCCTCGCGCATATGGTCGAGGCGCGCGCCTGTCCGCCGCGCCGGCTGACGGTGGCGGCGCTCAACGCGCTGCGCCACTACGCCTGGCCGGGAAATCTGTCCGAACTGGAAAGCGTGGTGAAGAATCTCGCGCTCTCCGCGCTCGGCGAGGAGGTCGACATGGACGATGTCGCACGCGTGCTCGATGCCCACGCCGCCCCCGCGGCGCCTCCGGAATTCGCGCTCGATCGGCCCTACCGCGAGGCGCGCGAGGGATTCGAGCGCATCTACTTCGAGAATCTGCTCGCGAAGGAACGCGGCAGCATGTCGCGGGTCGCCGAGCGCTCGGGCCTGGAGCGCACTCATCTGTATCGCAAGCTCAAGGCGCTGGGCTTGCCGGTGGGCCGCCGCGATGAGACGCAATGAAGCCCCGCGCCGCGCAACCACTATAATGCGGCGCTTTCCGCGGCGGGACGGGCGCGCGTGAAGATCGTGATTCTCGGGGCCGGGCAGGTCGGCGCTTCGGTGGCGGAGAGCCTGGTTTCGGAACAGAACGACATTACGGTCGTCGACATCGAACCGGCGCGGCTGCGCGTGCTCCAGGACCGCCTCGATCTGCGAACGGTGAACGGCAGCGCCTCGCACCCGTCGGTGCTCATCGAGGCCGGCATCGAGGACGCGGACCTGCTGATCGCGGTCACCCAGTCGGACGAAACGAACCTGGTTGCCTGCAAGCTCGCAAATCAGCTGTTCAATGTGCCGCGGCGGATCGCCCGCGTCCGCGCCACCGATTTCCTGAACGACGAGAAAGTGCTGGGGCCGGACGGATTTCAGGTGGACCTGTCGATCTGTCCGGAGCAGGTGCTCACCGACTACATCGTCAAGCTGGTCGAGTTCCCCGAAGCGCTGCAGGTGCTTGATTTCGCCGACGGCAAGGTGAGCCTGGTGGCCATGCGCGCCTACAAGGGCGGACCGCTCGTCGGCCATCCGATCCGGGACCTGGGTCGCCACATCCCGAACATCGACACCCGCGTGGTGGCCATTTTTCGTGGCGACACCCCGGTGGCGCCCGAAGGCGACACCGTCGTCGAGGCCGGCGACGAAGTGTTCTGCCTCGCACCGTCGCGCGACATCCGCGGTGTGATGAGGGAGCTGCGCCGGATGGACCGGCCGGTGAAGCGCGTCATGATCGCCGGCGGCGGCAATATCGGCCAGCGGCTGGCGCGGGCGCTCGCGGCCGACTATTCGGTCCGGGTCATCGATCACAACAAGCGCCGCTGCGAGGCGCTCGCGGCGAAGCTCGAGCGCGTGCTGGTGCTCAACGGCGATGCCACCGACGAGGAGCTGCTGGAACAGGAAAACATCGCCGAGATGGACCTGTTCGTCGCCGTCACCAATGACGACGAGAATAACATCATGGGCTCGCTGCTCGCCAAGCGCATGGGGGCGCGCCGGGTGGTGGCGCTCATCAACCGCAGGAGCTATGTCGACCTGGTGCAGGGGGCGCAGATCGACGTCGCGATCTCGCCCGCGCAGGCCACCATCGGCAAGCTCCTCGCGCACGTGCGGCGCGGCGACATCGTCGCGGTGCACAGCCTGCGGCGCGGCGCGGCCGAGGCGCTCGAGGCCGTGGTGCACGGTGACCGCGAGTCCTGCAAGGTCACCGGCCGCCGCATCGAGGAAATCGAACTCCCGCCGGGCACGACCATCGGGGCCATCGTGCGCGGCGACGAGGTCCTGATGGCGCACCACGACACCCAGATCATCGCCGAGGATCATGTCATCGTATTCGTGACCGACAAGAAGATCCTTCCCAAGGTCGAGCGGCTGTTCCAGGTCGGCGCGCGGTTTCTCTGAGCGGCGCCTCGCATGCACCTCCTTGCGGTACTGCGGCTTCTCGCGCTCGTCATCATGCTGTTTGCGGGCTGCATGCTGGTGCCGCTCGGCTTTTCACTGGCACTCGACGATGCGGCGCTGCACGCCTACGACAAGGCGATCCTCGCGACGCTGCTGGCCGGGTTGGTGCTGTGGCTTGTCACCCGCCGCGAGCAGCGCGAACTCCAGACGCGGGACGGCTTCCTGCTGGTCGCCCTGGTCTGGACCACGCTGCCCGGCTTTGCGACCCTGCCGCTGCTGTTCTACCTGCCCGGGCTTTCCTTCACCGACGCCTATTTCGAGGCGGTCTCGGGCCTCACCGCGAGCGGCGCGACGGTGCTTTCCGGGCTCGACCAGCTGCCACCGTCGATCAATCTCTGGCGCGGCTTCATGATCTGGCTCGGCGGCATGGGCGTGATCGTGCTCGCGGTCGCCATCCTGCCGCTGCTCGGGGTCGGCGGCTCGCAGCTGTACCGCGCGGAAACGCCGGGGCCGATGAAGGACACCAAGCTCACGCCGCGCATCGCGGAAACCGCCAAGGGCCTGTGGTTCGTGTACTTCGCGCTTACGGCGCTGTGCCTGCTCGCCTATCGCTGGGCCGGCATGAGCTGGCTGGACGCGCTGATGCACGCGTTCACGACCATGGGGCTGGGCGGGTTCTCCACCCACGACGCGAGCTACGCCTACTGGAATTCGCCGAAGATCGAGCTGGTGGCGATCGTGTTCATGCTGATCGCCGGGATCAATTTTGCAACCCACTTCCTGGCGTGGCGCAAGCTCGCGCTGGCGCCCTACCGGCGCGATCCGGAAGCATTCCTGTTCCTGTTCGTGCTGGGCGCCTCGGTCGCCGGGGTTGCGCTCTACCTGTACGCCGCGGGGACCTACCCGGATTTCGGGACCGCGCTGCGCTTTGCCGCCTTCAACGTGGTGTCGATCGCCACCACGACCGGGTACAGCAACACGGATTTCAACGTGTGGCCGATCTTTGCGCCGCTATGGATGCTGTTCCTGTGCAGCTTCGCGAGCTGCTCGGGCTCCACCGGCAGCGGGATGAAGATGATCCGGGCGCAGATCCTGTTCAAGCAGAGCTTCCGCGAACTGCTGCGCATCATTCATCCGAAGCTTCACCGGCCGGTGAAGCTGTCCGGGCACGCGATCGAGAACAACATCGTGTTCGCGGTGCTCGCCTACGTGTTCGTCTACGTTTCCTGCATCATCCTGTCGACGCTGCTGCTCACCGGCAGCGGGCTCGACGTGCTGAGCGCGTTTTCGGCCGCGGTGGCTTCGATCAACAACATGGGACCGGGGCTGGGCGAAGTCGGCCCGGCGAGCACCTATGCGGTGCTGAGCGATTTTCAGACCTGGATCTGCTCGTTTCTGATGCTGCTCGGCAGGCTCGAGCTCTTCACGCTGCTGGTGGTGCTCACGCCGTCGTTCTGGAGCAAGTGAGCGGGCGCGCCGGGACGACGCCCGACGCCCGGGCGTGCCGCGGATTCGCCGGTCGTTCGCGCTTCGGCGAGCGCAGTAGCTAGCTTCGCTGCTTCGATTTTTTTTTGCGGCCCGGGCGCTTCTTGCCGTAGCTGCCCTTGTAGATCTTTCCGCGCCGCGTGCGCTTGTCGCCTTTGCCCATGTGCGTGGTCAAGAGTATGGTCGGCGCGGATTATAGCGATGCCGTGCGGCTCGCGGTCGCGCTGCCCGCCTGCGGATCGTACGCAAGAGTGGTCGCCAGCCATCGCTCGGCCTCGGTGAGCGCGACGCCCTTGCGGCGCGCGTAGTCTTCGACCTGGTCCTTGCCGATCCTCCCCACGGCGAAGTAGCTCGCCTGGGGGTGTGAAAGGTAAAACCCCGACACCGACGACGCCGGCAGCATGGCGTAGGACTCGGTGAGCCGCATGCCGGCATTGCCTTGCGCGTCCAGCAGCGCGAAGAGCGGGCCCTTGGCGGTGTGATCCGGGCACGCGGGATAGCCCGGCGCCGGCCGGATGCCGCGGTAGGCCTCGGTGATCAGCGCGTCGCCCGACAGGCGCTCGTCGTCCGCGTAGGCCCAGAATTCGCGCCGCACGCGCTCATGCAGATGTTCGGCGAACGCCTCTGCCAGCCGGTCGGCAAGCACCTTGAGCAGGATCGCGCTGTAGTCGTCGTGCGCGGCTTCGAATGCCGCTACACGCGCCTCGATCCCGGCGGCGCACACCGCGAAGGCGCCGATGAAGTCCGCAACGCCCGAGTCCCTGGGTGCAACGAAGTCCGCCAGGCACAGATTCGGCCGTCCCGCCGGCTTGTGGTTCTGCTGCCTGAGGTTGTGCCAGATCATCCGCGGCGTGCGGCGATGCTCGTCGGCGTAGATGGCGATATCGTCGCAATCGACCTGCGCGGCGGGAAACAGCCCCCACACCCCGTGCGCCCGGATCCATTTCTCGCGTACCACGCGCTCCAGCATCTGGCCCGCTTCGGCGAAAAGCCGCCGCGCCTGCTCGCCGACGAGCGGGTCGTCGAGGATCTTCGGGTACGGGCCGGAAAGCTCCCACGCCTGGAAGAACGGGGTCCAGTCGATGTAGGGAAGCAATCGCTCGAGCGGATAATCGGCCCGCCGCTCGACGCCGAGCCGCCGCGGCGCGGGCGGCCGGTAGTGCGCCCAGTCCGTCTGCAAGCCGAGCTTGCGCGCCTCGGCAATCGGGTGCAGCGGCCCCGGGCCTTTTTTCTCGGCATGCTGGACGCGGATCCGCTCGTAGTCGGAACGCACCGACGCAATGTAGGCACCGCGCGCATCGGGCGAAAACAGGCTCTGCACCGCCGGCACGCTGCGCGAGGCGTCCGGCACGTAGACCACCGGCCCGGAGTAGGCCGGCGCGATCTTCACGGCGGTGTGCGCGCGCGAAGTGGTCGCGCCGCCGATCAGCAGCGGCACGCGGAAGCCCTGCCGTTCCATCTCGCGCGCGATGTGCGCCATTTCCTCCAGCGACGGCGTGATCAGCCCGGAGAGCCCGATCGCATCGGCGTTCTCGCGGCGCGCCGTGTCGAGGATCGTCTGCGCCGGAACCATCACCCCCAGATTGAGCACCTCGTAGTTGTTGCACTGGAGTACGACCGCGACGATGTTCTTGCCGATGTCGTGCACGTCGCCCTTCACGGTTGCGATCACCAGCTTGCCCTTGGCCGCCGCGCCGGTGCCCGCGCGCGCCTTCTCCGCCTCGATGAACGGCACCAGGTGGGCGACCGCCTGCTTCATGACCCGCGCCGATTTCACGACCTGCGGCAGAAACATCTTGCCGGCGCCGAACAGGTCGCCCACCACGTTCATGCCGTCCATCAGCGGACCCTCGATGACCTCGATCGGGCGCGCGCAGCGCAGGCGCGCTTCTTCGGTGTCCTCGAGCACATGCGTCGCGATGCCGTTGACCAGTGCGTGCACCAGGCGCTGCTCGACGCCCGCGCGCCGCCAGGCGCTGTCCTCGCGCGCGCTGCGCTGGCCGCCCTTCACCGTGTTGGCGAATTCGATCAGCCGCTCGGTGGCGTCGGCGCGCCGATGCAGAATCACGTCCTCGACGCGCTCGCGAAGCGGCGCCTCGATTTCCTCGTACACCCCGAGCTGCCCGGCATTGACGATGCCCATCGACATGCCGGCGCGAATCGCGTGGTAGAGGAACACCGTGTGCATCGCCTCGCGCACCGCGTCGTTGCCGCGAAACGAAAACGAGAGGTTCGACACCCCCCCGGAGACCTGCACGGCCGGCAGGTGCTGGCGGATCCAGCGCGCCGCCTCGATGTAGTCGAGCGCGTAGCGGGCGTGCTCCTCGAGCCCGGTGGCGACCGCGAAGATGTTCGGGTCGAAGATGATGTCTTCGGCAGAAATCCCCGCCTGCTCGGTGAGAAGCCGGCAGGCGCGGGTGCAGATCTCGATCCGCCGTTCCAGGGTGTCGGCCTGCCCGCGCTCGTCAAACGCCATGACCACCAGCGCCGCGCCGTAGCGGCGCACCAGGCGCGCCTGGCGCAGGAACTCCTCTTCGCCCTCCTTCAGGCTGACCGAGTTGACGATGCCTTTGCCCTGCAGGCACTTCAAGCCCGCCTCGATCACCGACCAGCGCGAGGAATCGACCATCACCGGAACCCGCGAGATGTCGGGCTCGGACGCCGCGAGGTGGAGAAACGTGGTCATCGCCTGCTCGGAGTCGAGCATCGCCTCGTCCATGTTCACGTCGATCACCTGGGCGCCGTTCTCGACCTGCTGGCGCGCGACGGTCAGCGCCTCGGCGTAATTGCCGGCCAGAATGAGGCGCGCGAACGCCTTCGACCCGGTGACGTTGGTGCGCTCGCCGATGTTCACGAACAGCGAGCCGCTCCCCACGTTGAACGGCTCCAGACCGGACAGGCGCAGCATCGGCGCGCGCGCGGGC
>CAZXAR010000028.1:0-28333 GCA_964638135.1 uncultured Enterobacteriaceae bacterium
GCGCGGCATACGCCTGCACGTCGTCTATGCGCTTGCCTGGGGGCTTGCCACGTTCACCGGCGGCATGGCGGGCATGCTGATCGCGAGCGACGCGGGGCTCGAGGGTACGCTCGTCATCATCGGGCTGAAGGCCTTTCCCGCCGCGCTGGTCGGGGGTCTCGACAGCCTCGCCGGTGCGCTCGCCGGGGCCCTCGTGGTCGCCACCGCGGAAGTCCTGATGATCCACTACGTGGATCCCCTGCTGTCCGATGTCGTTCCGTTCTTCGTGCTGCTTGCGATGCTGGTGGTGCGGCCCTGGGGTCTCTTCGGCAGCCGCGAGGAACTCGACCGCGTATGAGACCGCCCCGCTCGAGCGGCTACTTCCGCACGCGCTATGCGCAGGACTTCGTGCTGGTCGAGACGCGCACGCAGAAAGCCTGGCTGGCGGTGCTCGCGCTCGCGCTCGCCGCGTATCCCTTTCTGGCAGGCCCGCTCGCGCTCGACCTGGCCAACCAGGTGTTCCTGGGCTCCGTCGGCGCCGTGGCCCTGATGCTGCTCACAGGCTACGCGGGCCAGATCTCGCTGGGGCACGCGGGGCTGCTCGCCGCCGGGGCATTCACCACGGGCATCCTCGTAAAGGAAGCTTCCGCTCCCGTCTGGCTGACGCTGCCCGCATCGGCCGCGGTCGGTGCGCTGCTGGGCGTCATTTTCGGCCTGCCGAGCCTGCGGCTTCGCGGGCTGTACCTCGCGGTCTCCACGCTTGCGTTGCACTTCATCGTCATTCACGCGGGCAACGAATACGAAACCAGGCGCGGCTATTCGACGGGGATCGTGATCGAACCGCCGCGGCTCGGCGAGTGGGCGCTCGCGGATCCGCGTGCCTGGTATTTCGTGCTGCTCGGCGCATCGCTCGCCACGGTGCTCCTCAGCCTCAATTTGCTGCGCTCGCGCACGGGCAGGGCGTGGCGCGCGATCCACGGCCGCGAGGCGGTGGCGGAGGCGCTCGGCATCAGCGTGCCGCGCGCGAAGCTCTCGGCGTTCGTCGTCTCCTCGGCCCTCACCTCGCTCGCGGGATGCCTGTTCGCCTACTACCGCGGCTTCGTCTCGGCAGAGGCATTCTCGCTCTACCTCACCATCCAGTACGTCGCCATGATCATCATCGGCGGCATGGGCTCGGTACTGGGAGCGATCCTCGGCACAGTCTTCGTGGTCCTCTTCCCGTATGCGATCGAGGCTGCCATGGACCTGCTGGGCCTTGCCGAGAAGCTCTCATCGGTAGTCTTCGCGATCAACTTCGCGGCGTTCGGACTGGTGATGATCCTGTTCCTCGTCCTCGAGCCGCAGGGCCTGGTCGGCATCTGGCGGCGGGCGCAGAACTGGCTGCTGCTCTGGCCGTTCCGCCAGAAGCCGCTCGCGAGCGGACAATGAGCGAAGCACTGCTGCGGCTCGAGAAAGTCGAGGTGGTCTACCACCGCGTGGCGACGGCGGTGCAGGGCGTCTCTCTCGAAGTGCCGCGTGGCGCGATCGTCGCGGTTCTCGGCACCAACGGCGCGGGCAAGACGACCACGCTGCGGGCAATCTCCGGATTCATCGGGCTTGACGACGCGCGCGTCAGCGACGGCACGATCCGGTACCGGGGCGAGCGCATCGAGAACCTCCCGCCGCATCGCGTCACCGCCCTCGGCATCGCGCTGGTGCCCGAGCGCAACAAGGTTTTCGAGAACCTCACGGTGGGCGAGAACCTCGAGGCGGTGGCGCCGCGCGCGGGCGCGAACCCGCGCCGTCTCGCCGAAATGACCTACTCGATCTTCCCGGCGCTCGCCCGCCTGCGCCGGCGCGAGGCAGGCTACCTTTCCGGCGGCGAGCGGCAGATGCTCGCGATCGGCTCGGCGCTCGCCTGCGCACCGGACCTCTTGCTGGTCGACGAGCTCTCGCAGGGACTTGCGCCGCTCGCGGTCGAAGAGCTGATGCACCGGCTGCAGTCGATTCGCGGCGAGCTCGGGACGACCGTGCTGCTCGTGGAGCAGAACGCGAACGTCGCCCTGGAAGTGGCCGACTACGGCTACGTGATGGAGAACGGCCGCATCGTGCTCGACGGCACGCCACACCGCCTGCGCGGTCATCCCGACGTGCGCGAGTTCTACCTCGGGGGCGCCACGCGCCGGCGCAGCTACCGCGAGGTCAAGCAGTACCGCCGGAGTCGGCGCTGGTATGGCTGAAGCCGGAGCGCTGCGCGTCGAGCGCCTTTCGCTTGCGTTCGGCGGCCTGACCGTCCTGAACGGCGTCTCCCTGGAGGTGGGGCCGCGCGAGCTTCTCGCGCTCATCGGCCCCAATGGCGCGGGCAAGACCTCGGTGCTGAACTGCATCAGCGGAATCTATCGGCCGAGCGCCGGCCGGATTTTTTTTGGCGCCGACGAGCTCACCCATGAGCGGCCGCACCGCATTGCCCGGCGCGGGATCGGGCGCACATTTCAGCACGGAGAGCTTTTCCCGCACATGACGGTGGTCGAAAACCTCCTCGTCGCGCGGCATGCGCACATCGCGACTTCGCTTCCCGCCGAAGGCTTTTTCCTTCCCCGCGTGCGCGAGGCCGAGACCGCCAGCCGCAAGGCAGTCGAGGAAGTCCTCGCATTCGTCGACCTGGAGCGCTACCGCCACCACCCGGTCGAGGCGCTTCCGTTCGGCGTCCAGAAACTTGTCGGCTTCGCGCGCGCGCTCGCCATGCAGCCGAGCGTGCTGCTCCTCGACGAACCTTCGGCGGGTCTGAATCGCCAGGAGCGCGAAGACCTGGCGCGTTACCTGCTTCGCATCCGATACGAACTGGGGGTCGCGATGCTTTGGATCGAGCACGACATGCAGATGGTGGCGGATCTCGCCGACCGGGTGTGTGTGCTCAACTATGGAGAACCGCTGTGCGAGGGTCGGCCCGACGAGGTGCTGGCCAATCCGCGCGTGATCGAGGCGTACCTCGGGTCGCATCCGGACCTGCCACCTTGACACGCGATATCGGGCACCCTAGGCTCGCTTCGGCAACCCGACCTGAGAGGAGAAGAAATGAAACCGAATGCAATGATCGCCATCGCGGCAGCCGCTTTCGTGCCCGCCTTCGCCGCGGCGCAGGAAACGACGCTCAAGCTCGTCTCCGCGTTCGGCGAGACGACCACCTACGTCAAGCACATCACGCCGTGGATGCAGAAATTCAATGCCGAGGGCAAGGGTGTGCTGCAGATCAACTTCATCGGCGGACCGAAGGCGATTCCGACCTTCGAAGTCGGCACCTCGGTCAAGAACGGCGTGGTCGAGATGGCGATGTCGACCGGCGCCTTCTACACCAACCTGATGCCGGAGGCCGATTTCCTCAAGCTCGCCCAGATCAGCGTCGCCGAGCAGCGCAGGAACGGCGCGTTCGATTACATCAACAAGGTGTGGAACCAGAAGGCCAACATGCAGTACCTCGCGCGCATCGTCGAGGATACGCCGTTCCACCTGTACCTCACCAAGAGAATCGACAAGCCCGACCTGAAGGACCTCAAGATCCGCGTCACGCCGGTGTATCGCGACTTCTTCGCCGCGATGGGCGCGACGCTGATGCAGACCGCGCCGGGCGAGGTCTACACCGCGCTCGAGCGGGGCGTGGTGGACGGCTACGGCTGGCCGATCCAGGGAATTTTCGACCTCAACTGGCACGAGAAGACCAAGTTCCGCGTCGACCCCGGCTTCTACAACGCCGAGGTGTCGATCATCATGAACCTGGAGTCCTACAGGAAGCTCAGCCCGGCGCAGCGCCAGTTCCTGGAGAAACAGTCGCTCGCGCTCGAGGCAGGGAACGACGTGTGGAAGCGGCTGAACGAGGAGGACACCAAGCGCCAGGCGCAGGCCGGCATCCAGACGATCACGTTCGATCCGGCGACCGCGAAGAAATACCTGGACTTGGCCTACGACGTGGCCTGGGCGAGCGCGGTCAAGGCGAGCCCCGAGCATGGTCCGCAACTGAAGAAACTCCTTTCCAGGTAGGCGCGAACGCGCGCAGTGGAACGCGCCTACCTGCTCGTCCTCGAGACGCTCGCGGCCGCCGCGGCGCTGCTGATCGGCGCCATGGCGCTTGCCGTGACGTTCGACGTCCTGGCGCGCAATACGGGCCTTGGCGCGTTTCCCTGGATTCTGGAAGCTTCGGAGTACGCGTTGCCGGTCGCTACGTTTCTTGCCGCTCCATTGCTGCTCGCGCGGAACCAGCACGTGCGGCTCGATGCCCTGCTGCATGCGCTGCCGCCGCGCCTTGCGCGCGCGCTCGACCATGCCGCCAACGGGCTGGGGCTCGCCGTGTGCGCGGTGCTCGTGCTCTACGGCGTACGCACCATCGTCAATTCGGCGCAGCAGGGCGCGATGGTGGTGAAGAGCATGGTGTTTCCGGAGTGGTGGCTGTACGCGCCCGTGCCGTTGTGCTTCACGCTGCTGGCGCTCGAATTCGCGCGGCGCCTCGGTTCGCGCCTGCCTGCGGCGCCCGGCGGCGGCCCGCAAGCGTAGCCCGAGATGTCCTGGTGGGTTGCGGCATGCGTGCTGTTCGGCTCGCTGACCGGACTGTTTCTTCTCGCGCTGCCCGCGGCGTTCGCGTTCCTGGGAATCAACGTGGTGGGCGCGTGGTTCTGGCTCGGCAAGGACGCCGGGCTCATCCAGCTGGTGCGCAACGGCGTCGCTTCGATCGCCTCCTTCTCGCTCACGCCGATTCCGTTCTTCGTGCTGATGGGAGAGGTCCTCTTTCATACCGGCGTTGCGCTCAAGGCGATCGACGCCATCGACCGGGTGATCTGGCGTGTACCGGGACGCCTGTCGGTCGTCGCGGTCGTTGCGGCGACCGTCATTTCGGAGATCTCCGGCTCGACCATCGCCACCACGGCGCTGCTCGGCAGCCTGATGCTCCCCGAGATGCTGCGCCGGGGCTACCACCCGAACATGGCCATGGGGCCGATCATCGCGATCGGCGGCGTGGACATGCTGATTCCGCCCTCCGCGCTTACCGTTCTTCTCGGAAGTCTCGCCGGAATCTCGATCTCGCACCTGCTGATCGCCGGCATCGTGCCCGGTGCGTTGTTGTCGGTCATGTTCGTCGGCTGGATCGTGCTGCGCGCCACGCTGCAGCCGGAACTGGCGCCGGCATTCGATCATGAGGAACTCGGGATCTGGCAGCGGCTCAAGCCGCTGCTCGTGTACGTGCTTCCGCTGGTCCTCATTTTCATCGTAGTCGTCATGGCGATGGCGGCCGGCTGGGCCACGCCGACCGAGTCGGCGGCGATCGGGGCGATCGCCACCGTCGCCGTCGCCTGGCTGTACCGCTCGCTCACCTGGCGGAGCCTCTACCGGGCGCTCATGGGCACGGCAGCGATCTCGGGGGTCATCCTGTTCATCATCGTCGGCGCCACGACCTTCGCCCAGATCCTCACCTTTTCGGGGGCGACCCATGGTCTGGTAGAGGCCATCAAGGGAATGCAGCTGGGCCCGTGGCCGGTGCTCGTCACGATGATGCTCGTGCTGCTGGTCCTGGGCTGCTTCCTCGATCAGGTGAGCATGATGCTGATCTGCCTGCCCTTCTTCATGCCGCTGGTGGCGGCGTACGGCTTCGACCCTGTTTGGTTCGGGGTCTTGTTTCTCATTTGCATGCAGCTTGGGTTGCTCACGCCGCCCTTCGGTATGCTTCTGTTTACGATGAAAAGCGTTGCGCCCAAGCAGATCCGGATGGAGCAGATCTGGAGCGCGGTCACGCCCTACGTGATGATGGGACTTCTCGCGCTCGTCGCAGTGGTGCTGTTTCCTGCGCTCGCGACCTGGCTGCCGCGGGCGCTGATCAGCGGATAGGCGGATGGAAAGGTCATTTCGCGACGAAGTCGAGAAGTTGAAGCTCGGCGATGGCCAGGTGTTTCACGGCGAGGGAATCCTTGCCGTGACCAAAGCGCTGCTGCAATCGGGCGTGGCCTACGTCGGCGGCTACCAGGGAGCGCCGGTGTCGCACATGATGGATGTGCTCAACGATGCGCGCGACATTCTCGACGAGCTTGGCGTGCACGCCGAAACGAACGCTTCCGAGGCCGGCGCGGCCGCCATGCTCGGCGCCTCGATCAACTACCCGCTGCGCGGTGCGGTCACCTTCAAGTCCACGGTCGGCACCAATGTCGCCTCGGACGCGCTTTCCAATCTCGCCTCCGCCGGCGTGCGGGGCGGCGCCCTCATCGTGCTGGGGGAGGATTACGGCGAGGGCGCCTCGATCATCCAGGAGCGCAGCCACGCCTTCGCGATGAAATCGCAGGTCTGGCTGCTCGATCCGCGGCCCAGCCTGCCGAAGATCGTGGAGATGGTGGAGCGTGGCTTCGAGTTGTCGGAGGCCTCTTCCACCCCCGTGATGCTCGAGCTGCGCATCCGCGCCTGCCACGTGCAAGGCGCTTTCCGGACCAAGCGCAACCTGGCGCCGCGCTTTTCCAGGAAGCAGGCGCTCGAGAACCCGGAATTCGATTTCGGCCGCATCTGCCTGCCGCCGGCGACCTATGCGCAGGAGAAGCACAAGACCGAGGTGCGCTGGCCTGCGGCGCTGGCGTTCATTCGCGCGCACCGCCTGAACGAGCAGTTTGCCGGCGACCTGAAGGGGATCGGGATCCTGTGCCAGGGAGGAATGTACAACGTCACGGTACGCGCGCTCGAGCTGCTCGGGTGGGCGGACGCCTTCGGCGCCGCGCGCGTGCCCATCTACTGCATGAACGTGACCTATCCGCTCGTCCCGGAGGAAATCGCCGCCTTCTGCGCGGACAAGCGGGCGGTGCTCCTCGTCGAAGAGGGCCAGCCCGCCTACATCGAGGACGCCGTGCAGTCGATCCTGCGGCGCGCCGGCAACTCGACCACAGCGGTGCAGGGCAAGGATGTCCTGCCGCTCGCCGGAGAATACACGGGCGAAGTTCTGCTTGCCGGGATGGCGAAGTTCCTCGCCGGGGCAGGCATCGAGGCGCGCGCTTCGCTCGACAGGCTCACCGCGGCGAAGAAGAAGGCCGCGGAGCTCCTCGGCGCCCCGGTCCCGGTGCGGCCGCCCGGGTTCTGCGTCGGCTGCCCCGAGCGGCCGGTGTTCGCCGCGATGAAGCTGGTTGAAAAAGAGCTCGGTCCCTACCACGTCTCGGCCGACATCGGCTGCCACACGTTTTCCACGCTGCCGCCGTTCGAGATCGGACACACGGTGCTCGGCTACGGTCTCGGGCTCGCGTCCAATTCGGCGGTGCAGCCGATGTTCGGCAAGCGCACCGTGACCATCATGGGCGACGGCGGGTTCTGGCACAACGGTCTGACCTCCGGCGTCTCGAATGCCGTATTCAATCGGGCCGACGGCGTGCTCCTGATCATGAAGAACGGGTACAGCTCGGCAACCGGCACGCAGGAGCTGCCCTCGTCGCCGCAGCACAGTGCAGCCAAGGCCGCGGACATGGCGATCGAACGCGCGCTCGAGGGCGTCGGCGTGAAGTGGCTGCGCACCGTGGACAACTACCGCGTGGGCAAGGTTGCGAGCATGCTCAAGGAGGCGATGACCACGGACTACAGGGGACTGAAGGTCATCATCGCCGACGGCGAATGCCAGCTCGAGCGCCAGCGGCGCCTGCGCCCCGAGAGCGCGAAAAAGCTCGCTGCCGGGGAGCGCGTGGTGCGGGTGCGCTACGGCGTCGACGAAGACACCTGCACCGGGGACCATTCCTGCATCCGGCTCTCGGGCTGCCCGACGCTCACCATCAAGGACAACCCCGACCCGTTGCGCAGCGACCCCGTCGCCACCGTCATCGACGGATGCATCGGCTGCGGCCTGTGCGGCGAAAACGCGCACGCGGCCGTGCTCTGCCCTTCGTTCTATCGCGCCGAAGTCATCCAGAATCCGAACGCATGGGATCGCTTGGTTTCCGGGGCGCGTGAAACGGTGAGGCGCTGGCTCTCATGAGCCTGCCGGAACGCTCGATCACGGTGCTGGTCGCCGCGCTGGGCGGTGAAGGCGGCGGCGTCATGGCGGATTGGCTCATGCGCGCGGCGACGTCGTGCGATTTCCCCGCGCAGGCGACCTCGATTCCGGGCGTGGCGCAGCGCACCGGAGCGACCACCTATTACCTCGAGATCTACCCGGTCGAGCGCGCCGCGCTGGGCGGCCGCGAGCCGGTGATGGCGCTCACGCCGAGTCCCGGCAACGTCGACGTGATGATCGCCTCCGAGCTGCTGGAGGCCGCGCGCGCGATGCAGAACGGTTTTGTCAGCCCGGACCGCACCGCATTGATCGCTTCGACGCACCGCATTTACGCCACCAGTGAAAAGATGCAGATGGCGGACGGGCGGTTTGACGGCGCCCGCGCGATCGCGGCTGCCGAACGGCTGGCAAAACGCGCAGTGCTCGGCGATCTGCGCGCGCTCGCGGAAAAGAGCGGTACCGTGATCAATGCGGTCCTGTTCGGCGCGCTGTGCGGAAGCGGCGCGCTTCCACTGCCGCGCGAAGTCTGCGAGCAGGCGATCCGTGCGGGCGGCAAGGGCACGGCGGCGAGCCTGCGGGGCTTTGCCGCCGGGTTCGAGTTTGCGCGCACCCGCTCAACCCACTCCGGTGCAGCGCCACAGCTGCCGCGCGAGGTGCAGAAGACGGTCGATCTGGGCGTCGCGCGACTGACCGACTACCAGGGCGCCGCTTATGCCGATCGGTACCGCGAGCGCGTGCGCTCGATCGCGACGGACGACGCGCGGCTGCTCGACGAGGTTGCGCGGCAGCTCGCCGTGTGGATGAGCTACGAGGACCTGATCCGCGTCGCGGACCTGAAGACCCGCGCCAGCCGGTTCGAGCGCGTGCGCAGCGAAGTCCGGGCGCAGCCGGGCGAACCGGTGATCGTCGTCGATTACCTGAAGCCCGGGATCGAGGAACTTGCCTCGGTGCTGCCGGCATCGCTCGGCGCGTGGCTGATGGCGCGGGCCCGCAGCGGCGGCTGGCTCGACCGCTGGAACATCGGCATGCATGTCAGGACTTCAGGCGTGACCGGGTTTCTCCTCGTTCGCGCGCTGGCCTGGCTCAGATTCTGGCGCCCGAAGACCTACCGCTACCGCGAGGAGCAACGGCTGATCGAACGCTGGCTTGCCGCGATCCGTGCAGCGGCGCCGCGCAGCAGCGCGCTTGCGCTGGAAATTGCGCTGTGCGCCGGGCTGCTGAAGGGGTATGGCGAAACGCACCGGCGCGGTCTCGCGAACTTTCTCGGCATCTTCGATGCGCTGGTGGAAAGCCCGCCCGACGCGGATGCAGCAGCGCGGGCCGCGGCAATCGCTGCCGCGCGCAAGGCCGCGCTCGCCGACCCCGAAGGCAAGGCGCTGAAACAGAGTCTCGCGCAACGCGTCATCTGGCTGTCAACGGCGGCCTAGCAGGCTAGAATTTCGTTTCTGCGCCTGGAGAGACCGCATGTCCGCGATTCCGCACGCCTCAACCCAGACCGGCCGCCGCGAGTTCTACGAGCGGATGGACAAGGACAATCTCGCGCCGCTGTGGGAAGTGCTGCACGATCTGGTGATCCCGCAGCCGAAATCGCCCGCGGTCCCGGCGCTGTGGAAGTACCGCCAGGTCCGGCCCTACGTCATGGAGTCGGGCGGTGTCATCACGGCGCGCGAAGCGGTGCGGCGGGTGCTGATCCTGGAGAATCCGGGAATGCGCGGCCAGTCCGCGATCACCCGAAGCCTGTATTGCGGGCTGCAGCTGATCCTTCCCGGCGAGATCGCGCCGAGCCACCGGCACACGCAATCCGCGCTGCGATTCATTGTCGAAGGCTCGGGCGCCTACACCGCCGTCGACGGCGAGCGCACCACGATGCACCCCGGCGACTTCATCATCACGCCTCCCTGGACCTGGCACGACCACGGCAATCCCGGTTCCGAGCCGGTCATCTGGATGGACGGCCTCGACATCAACATCGTCGCGCTCTTCGACGCGCAGTTCGCCGAGAACTACCCGGAAGAAGTTCAGCCGGTGCAGCGCGCCGAAGGCGACTCGTATGCCCGGTACGGCAACAATCTCGTACCCCTGGGCCCGTTGCCGACGGGCAGGACGTCACCCCTTTTCCGCTATCCCTACGCAAAGAGCCGGGAAACGCTCGCCGACCTGGCCAGGAACGGCGCCCCGGACGCCTGCCATGGCTGGAAGATGCACTACATCAATCCGCTCACTGGCGGCTACGCAATGCCCACCATCGGCGCGTTCATCCAGCTTCTGCCCGCCGGATTCCGCTCGCACCCGTACCGCTCCACCGACGGAACGGTCTACTCGGTGGTCGAGGGAAGCGGAAGGGCGAGGATCGGCGAGGAGATCTTCGAGTTCGAGCCGAAGGATACGTTCGTGGTGCCTGCCTGGCACGCCGCGAGCTTCGAAGCGGGCGCGGAATGCGTGCTGTTTTCCTTTTCCGACCGCCCGGCGCAGCTGGCGCTCGGAATCTGGCGGGAACGGCGGGAATGAGCGAGGCCGGGTTTTACTCGCGCGAGTACAACAACCGCGCTCTGGTTCCCGAGCACCCGCAGTTCTTCGCGCGCTGGGCCGAGTCATCGGCGCGCGCGCGCGCGACGATGATCTGCTACCTCGACCGGCGCTACGGCGAGGCGCCCGGCGAGACCATGGACATCTTCCCCGCGCGCAAGGGCGACGGCAGCTGCCTGATGTTCATCCACGGCGGCTACTGGCGCTCGCTCGACAAGAGCGACTTTTCGTTTCTCGCGCCCGCCACGGTGGACGCCGGCGTGTCGCTGGCGCTCGTCAATTACGATCTCTGCCCCACGGTGACGGTGGAGGAAATCGTGCGGCAAATGCTGCGCGCGAGCCGCTGGCTGTACCTGAACGCGGAGCAGTACGGCATGGACGAGGAGCGCCTGTACGTGCTGGGGCATTCCGCGGGCGGCCATCTGGTGGCAATGATGATGGCGGCACTGTGGCCGGTATTCGATCCGCGCCTGCCCAAGGACCTGTGGAAGGGCGGCCTTGCCGTCAGCGGCATCTACGACCTGCGGCCGCTGCTGCAGGTCGATTGGCTGCAGACCGACCTGCGGCTTGACGAGGCTTCCGCTTACCGCGCCTCGCCCGCTTTCCTCCCGCCGGCGACCCGCGCTCCGGTGATGACCTGTGTCGGCGGCAAGGAAAGTTCCGAATTCAGGCGCCAGAACGCGCTGCTCGGCGAGCGCTGGAAGAGCGCCTTTGCGGGCGACATTCCGGTTCCGGGCGCGAATCACTTCTCGGTGGTGGATGCGCTCGCCGACCAGGGGAGCGCACTGTTCGCCGCGACGCGCAGGCTGATGAGGCTCGACCGATGATGGGTGCCTCCGACACCTACCTCTCACCCGGGCGCTACATCGACAGCGACCACCCGGCGGTGCGCGAATTCGCCGCGGCGCACGCCAAGGGCGAATCCGACCTCGAGCGCGCGGTGTCGCTCTATTACGCGGTGCGCGACGGCATCCGGTACAACCCGTTTCTCGATTTCACGCGCGAGGAGGCGTTCCGCGCCTCGAGCTGCCTGGAGCGCGGCGAGGGATTCTGCGTAGGGAAGGCGGCGCTGCTGGCCGCGTGCGCGCGCGCCTCCGGCATTCCGGCGCGCGTCGGGTTCGCCGACGTCAAGAATCACCTGACGACACCCCGCCTCGCCGAGCGCATGGGAACCGACCTGTTCGTCTTCCATGGCTACACCGAGCTGTTTCTCGAGGGCCGCTGGGTCAAGGCGACGCCGGCGTTCAATCTTGCGCTGTGCCGGCGCTTTCGCGTGAAGCCGCTCGAATTCGACGGCCGGCAGGATTCGATCTTCCACCCGTTCGACGAGGAAAACCGGCGTCACATGGAATACGTGCGCGACCGGGGAGTCCATGCCGACGTGCCCGCGACGGCAATCCAGGCGGCGTTTCGCGAGGCCTATCCGAAGCTCTACAGCCTGGGCGCGGACGCGGAAACGGAGATTTTCGGCTGACGCCGCGGGATCTGCTTGCTGCCAGCTACCGCAGCGCGGTGGCGGCCGCCGACCCGCTCGGAATCGTTCCCGGGCACCTGCCCCCGCCGCCCGCCGGGCGCACCTTCGTCGCGGCAGCGGGCAAGGCCGCCGCTTCGATGGCAGCGGCGGTCGAGCAGAACTGGGACGCGGGCGCGCCGCTGGAAGGCATCGCCCTCACCCGCTACGGCCACGGTCTGCCGACAGCCCGCGTGCGCGTGGTGGAAGCCAGCCACCCCGTGCCCGATGAGGCGGGCGAAATCGCGGCGCGCGAAATCCTGCGCTGCGTACGCGCCCTCGGACCCGACGATCTCCTGCTTGCGCTCGTCTCGGGCGGCGGCTCGGCGCTGCTTGCGCTTCCCGCCGACGGCATTCCGATGGCCGACCTGAAGCAGGTCACGTCGCACCTGCTGCGTTGCGGAGCCGCGATCCAGGAGATCAACACCGTGCGCAAGCACCTGTCGGCGATCCAGGGCGGGCAACTCGCGGCCGCCTGCCGCGCTCCGGTGCTCGCGCTCGTCGTCTCCGACGTGACCGGAGATGATCCGACGCATATCGCCTCCGGCCCCTGCTCTCCCGATCCGACGACCTACGCCGACGCGCTCGCTGTACTCGCGAAGTACTCCATCGAACCGCCGCTCTCGGTGCGCTGGCGCCTGGAAGCCGGCGCCGAGGGCCGCACCGCCGAGACCCCGAAACCGGGCGATCCCGTTCTCGGGCACGTGCAGACGCGCGTGATCGCGACCGCGCACCGCTCGCTCGAAGCAGCCGCCGAACGCTTTCGAAATGCCGGCGTGACGCCGGCGATCCTCGGCGACTCCATCGCCGGCGAAGCATCCGAAGTAGCGAAGGTGATGGCGGCGCTCGCGCGTGAAATCAGAAAGCACGGCTCGCCGTGGAAGCCTCCGGTCGCGCTGATTTCAGGCGGCGAATGCACGGTCACCGTGCGCGCCGCGAACGGCCGCGGCGGGCGCTGCGCCGAGTTCCTGCTCGCGCTCGCAATCGAGCTGGAAGGTGTGGAAAACGTCTGGGCGATCGCCGCCGACACCGACGGCATCGACGGATCGGAAGACAACGCGGGTGCCGTGATCACGCCCGACACGGTCGCGCGCGCGGGATTGAAAGGGCTCGACGCGAGGGCGCTGCTCGCGGCGAACGACAGCTACGGGTTCTTCTGCGCGCTCGGCGACCTCGTCGTCACCGGGCCCACGCGCACCAACGTCAACGACTACCGGGCGATCCTGATCGCGTAGCCGACGCGCAGGCGCAGCAGGCGCGCGGCGCTCGCGCGCGGCGCGGCGATTTCAACCAGCCCCATGCTGTTTTCGTACCAGAACGGACCCTCCGCCGCATCGAAGGTGCGCGCGTGGCGCAGAAGACGGCCGCCGGCGCGGATCCGCGCATTGCGCGACACGCTCGTCGCCCGCATTCCCGTCACGCAGTTGCCGTAGTGGTCGACGTAGATCACCTTCCCAAGATCGGCGGGATCGAACAGGACTTCCGGCGATTCCTTGGCCGCAAGCCAGCCGCGAGGCATCCGCCGGAACGCAAGCGTTGCTGCCACCGGCGCAAAAAGGTCGCGGCCGTGAAACGAACTCGTCAGCCGTTTCGGGCGCCACGCGATGCGGAAACATTTCCTCCGCCGCGCGCGCTGCCAGAGAACCGAGAGCAGCCCGTTGTCGGGGCCGACGAACGTCCGCCCATCCGCCTGGATCACGATCGGATCGCGCTTGCCGCCGACGCCCGGATCAACGACTGCGAGAAAGACGCTGCCGCGTGGATATTCCGTTGCAAGCGCCGAAAGAAGGTGGGCCGCCGGTTCGATGCCGAATGCGGGTGCGCTGTGCAACGCGTCGAGAACGGGCTCGCGCGGCGCGCGATCGGCAATGACCGCCTTGACCTGCCCTGCGTAGAGGTCGTTCGCCCCGAAGTCGGTGAACAGGACGATCAGGCGGCTTTCTTCGCTTCGTCTTTGCCAGCGACGGCGGCCTGCCCGGGCCGATCCATCAATGTGACGAGCGCGAGCGGGGCGTTGTCGCCTTTGCGGATGCCGCTCTTCAGGATGCGCAGATAGCCGCCGTTGCGTTTGGCGTAGCGCGGCCCCAGCTCGCCGAAAAGCTTGCTGACAGTGTCCCGGTCGCGCAACCGGTTGAACACCAGCCGCCGGTTGGCAAGCGTCGGGTTCTTCGCGAGCGTGATCATCGGCTCGACCAGGCGACGCAGCTCCTTCGCCTTGGGCAAGGTCGTGGTGATCTGCTCGTGCCGGAGCAGCGACACCGACAGGTTGCGGAACATCGCCAGACGGTGGCTGGTCGTGCGGTTCAGCTTGCGGAGTCCGTGGCCGTGGCGCATGGTTCTTCCTCGTTCTTTCCAGCGTTTCCCTATGTCCTGTGGTGCTCCAGCCCGGCGGGCGGCCAGTTCTCGAGCCGCATGCCGAGGGTGAGGCCGCGCGAAGCGAGCACTTCCTTGATCTCGTTCAGCGACTTGCGGCCCAGATTGGGCGTCTTCAAGAGCTCCGTCTCGGTGCGCTGGATGAGGTCCCCGATGTAGTAGATGTTTTCGGCCTTGAGGCAGTTTGCGGAACGCACCGTGAGCTCCAGATCGTCCACCGGCCTGAGCAGGATCGGGTCCACCGCCATCGCCTTCTTTTCCTCGGCGGGCATCGCGGTGCCTTCCAGCTGCGCGAATACCGAAAGCTGGTCCACCAGGATCCGCGCCGCATAGCGCACTGCTTCCTCGGGCTCGATCGCGCCGTTGGTCTCGATGTCCAGGATCAGCTTGTCCAGGTCCGTGCGCTGCTCGACGCGCGCCGAATCCACGGCGTACGAAACGCGCCGCACCGGGCTGAACGAGGCATCCATGATGATGCGGCCGATGCTCTTGCTCTCTTCGGGCAGGTAGCGCACGTTGCCGGGCACGTAACCGCGGCCCGACTCGATCTTGATCTGCATTTCGAGCCTGCCGCCCGAGGCCAGGTGCGCGATGACGTGCTCCGGATTGACGATTTCGACGTCATGCGAGGCTTCGATATCGGCGGCCGTCACCGCTCCTTCGCCCTTCTTCTTGAGCGTGAGGACCGCCTCCTGCCGGTTGTGCAGGCGGAACACGACGCCCTTGAGGTTGAGCAGGATGTCGACCACGTCCTCGCGCACCCCGTCGAGCGTCGAGTACTCGTGCACCACACCGGCAATCTGCACCTCGGTGGGCGCGTACCCCGGCATCGACGAAAGCAGCACGCGCCGCAGCGCGTTGCCGAGCGTGTGGCCGTAGCCGCGCTCGAACGGTTCCATCGTCACCTTGGCGTGCGAGGGCGACAGGTTCTGGACGTCGACGATGCGCGGTTTGAGGAATCCCGTCAGTGGCATGTTTTGTTCACCCCGTTACTTCGAGAACAGCTCGATGATCATGCTTTCGTTGACCGTCGAAGGCAGGTCGGCACGCGCCGGCAGGGACTTGAAGGTCCCTTTGAGCGCCTTCGTGTCCACTTCGATCCATTCCGGTATGCCGCGCGATTCCGCCGCCTCCGCGGAGGCCTTGATGCGAAGCTGCGCCTTCGAGCGCTCCGCGACTTCGATCACGTCGCCGGGACGCACCTGAAACGACGGAATGTTGACCCGCTTGCCGTTGACCAGGATCGCGTTGTGGCGCACCACCTGGCGCGCTTCGGTGCGCGAGGCGCCGAAACCCATGCGGTAGGCGACGTTGTCCAGGCGCGTTTCCAGCAGCTGCAGAAGACGCTCGCCGGTCACGCCCTTGGAGCGCGCGGCCTCGAAATAGGTCTTGCGGAACTGACGCTCGAGCAGCCCGTAGGTGCGGCGCATCTTCTGTTTCTCGCGCAGCTGCTTGCCGTAATCCGAGAGCCGAGCGCCCGACCTCTGACCGTGCTGGCCCGGGGCATAGCCGCGGCGCTCGATGGCGCACTTGTCCGTATAGCACTTCTCGCCCTTGAGGAAGAGCTTCTCGCCCTCCCTGCGGCACTGGCGGCATTTGGCGTCCAGGTTTCTGGCCATGGCTTCTCCTCAGACGCGCCGGCGCTTGGGCGCGCGGCAGCCGTTGTGCGGGACCGGCGTCACGTCCGCGATCGAGCCGATCTTGAGACCGATGGCGTTGAGGGATCGAACCGCCGACTCGCGCCCGGGTCCGGGCCCGGAGATGCGGACCTCGATGTTTTTCACGCCGCACTCCTGCGCCGCGCGCCCGGCACGCTCCGCCGCCACCTGGGCGGCAAATGGAGTCGACTTCCGCGATCCCTTGAATCCGGCGTTGCCCGATGTCGACCAGGACAGCGTGTTGCCCTGGCGATCGGTGATCGTGACGATGGTGTTGTTGAACGATGCGTGGATGTGCGCGATGGCCTCTGCGACGTTCTTCTTGACTTTCTTGCGTGCGCGCGCCGATGCGGTTTGCTGCAGCTGCTGCTGCGACGGACTGTTCTTGCTCGCCATGCGTGTCCTCTACGGATGTCTCGTTCGGTCGTTCAACGGGGCGGCGCGAAGCGATCGCCCCGCCCCCGGGGAAACGTGCGATGTCATGCGACCTTGCCGGCCTGCGGAGTCAGCTTGATCGCCGCCTTGCGCGGGCCCTTGCGGGTGCGCGCGTTGGTGCGCGTGCGCTGGCCGCGCACCGGCAGGCCCTTGCGATGGCGCACGCCGCGGTAGCAACCGAGGTCCATCAGCCGCTTGATCGACATCGAGACCTCGCGTCGCAGGTCCCCTTCGACCGCGATCTTGGCCACCGTATCGCGCAGCCGCTCCATCTCGCCGTCGGTAAGATCCTTGATCCGGCGCGACTTCTCCACCCCTGCGGCGACGCAGATCGCCTCGGCGCGCGCCCGCCCGATCCCGTAGATCGCGGTGAGCGCGACTCCGGCGTGCTGGTGGTTCGGAATGTTGATCCCTGCGATTCGAGCCATCGGTTCCCTGTCGATCAGCGAAAATTTTGGATTATATCTGTCTGCTCAACGTCTTATCAACCCAAATTGCGTTTGCGGATCACCCTTGCCGCTGCTTGTGGCGCGGGTCCGAACAGATGACGCGCACCACCCCCTTGCGGCGGACGATCTTGCACTTGCGACAGATCCTCTTTACCGATGCCATTACCTTCATGTGCCACCTCGTTTGTGCTTGCCCGCCGCCCCCGGCGGCGGGTCGCTACTTTGCGCGGAACACGATCCGCCCGCGGGTCAGGTCGTAGGGCGTGAGTTCGACCGTGACCTTGTCCCCGGGAAGGATGCGGATGTAGTGCATGCGCATCTTTCCCGAGATATACCCGAGCAGGACATGGCCGTTTTCCAGTCGGACCCGGAACGTCGCATTGGGCAGCGTTTCCACGATCTCGCCCTGCATCTGGATCACGTCTTCCTTGGCCATGCCGTTCTCTCGCCGCCGGGGTGCCACAATTCCTCGGCGCTGTGCCGTCACCTCACTGGCAGTCCGCCCTTGAAGTGTGCCTTGCGCAGCAGGCTCTCGTACTGGTGGGTCATGATGTAGGCCTGGACCTGGGCCATGAAGTCCATCGTCACCACCACGATGATCAGGAGCGAGGTGCCGCCGAAGTAGAACGGCACGTTCCAGCGCAGGATCAGGAATTCGGGAAGCAGGCACACCAGCGTCACGTAGATGGCGCCCGCGAGCGTCAGCCGCAGCAGGATCTTCTCCAGGTAGCGCGCGGTCTGGTCCCCGGGCCGGATCCCCGGCACGAACGCGCCTGACTTCTTCAGGTTGTCGGCGGTTTCCTTGGGGTTGTACTGCAGCGCGGTGTAGAAGAAGCAGAAAAACACGATCAGCCCGGCGTACAGCAGCACGTAGATCGGCTGCCCGGGCGAGAGCGTGCCGGCCAGATCGCGCAGCCAGATCAGCCCCTCGGCGGAGCCGAACCAGCCGAGCAGCGTCGCGGGAAAGAGAATCAGCGAGGAGGCGAAGATCGGCGGGATCACCCCCGACATGTTCAGCTTGAAGGGCAGGTGCGAGCTCTGCCCGCCGTAGACGCGGTTCCCCACCTGGCGCTTGGCGTAATTGACCAGGATCTTGCGCTGGCCGCGCTCGACGAAACACACCACCCCGGTGACGGCCAGGACCGCCGCCGCGATGAGCAGCGCGGTGAGCGGGTGCATCGCGCCGGTGCGCACCAGCTCCAGCGTTCCGGCGATCGCGTTGGGGAGCCCCGCGGCGATCCCGGCGAAGATCAGAATCGAGATGCCGTTCCCCAGGCCGCGCTCGGTGATCTGCTCGCCCAGCCACATCAGGAACATCGTCCCGGTGACCAGGGTGGTCACCGTGGTCACGCGGAACATGAGCCCGGGGTCGAGCACCAGCCCGGGCTGGCTCTCCAGCGCGATCGAGATGCCGGTCGCCTGAAACAGCGCCAGGAACACCGTGCCGTAGCGCGTGTACTGGGTGATCTTGCGGCGCCCCGACTCGCCCTCCTTGCGCAGCGCCTCGAGCTGCGGGCTCACCGCGGTCATCAACTGCATGATGATCGAGGCCGAGATGTAGGGCATGATTCCCAGCGCAAAGATGGTGAAGCGCGAAAGCGCACCGCCCGAGAACATGTTGAACATCCCCAGGATGCCGCCCTGCTGGCCCTTGAACAGATCGGCCAGGATGTTCGGGTCGATCCCCGGCACCGGGATGTGCGCGCCGATGCGAAACACCACCAGCGCACCGAGCAGAAACAGCAGCCTCCTCTTGAGGTCGCCGTAGCGCCCGGTCTTGCCGACGCCTGGAAGCGCGGTCGCCAAGTCGCTTCAGCCTTTTGCGTCCGGTTGCTCGACCGAACCGCCCGCCGCCTCGATTGCGGCGCGCGCACCACGGGTCGCCTTCACGCCTTTGAGCGCGACCTTGCGCGAGATCTTTCCGGACAGGATCACCTTTGCGACTTGGGTGCGCCGCGGGACCACACCTTCGGCCTTCAACGCCGCGAGATCGACGTCGCTCGCCTTCATGCGCTGCAGGTCGGACAGGCGCACTTCGGCGTAGGCGTCGCGCGACGGCGACACAAAGCCACGTTTCGGCAAGCGCCGGTGCAGCGGCATCTGGCCGCCCTCGAATCCGACTTTGTGGTAGCCGCCTGCCCGGGCGCGCTGGCCCTTGTGCCCCCGGCCGGCCGTCTTGCCCCAGCCGGATCCGACACCGCGGCCGACCCGGTGCCGCGCGTGCTTGGCGCCGGCGGCAGGCTTGAGCGAATTCAAGCGCATGTCGATTACCCTTCCACGCGAACGAGGTAATACACCTTGTCGATCATTCCGCGCACTGCGGGCGTATCGACCACTTCGACCGTCTGGTGCAGCCGCTTCAGACCGAGTCCACGCACCGTATCGCGGTGGCTTTGCTTGGTGCCCGCCAGCCCCTTGACCAGCTTGACCCTGATTTTCTTGTCCGCCATCGGACTCGTCACGACTCGAGAATCTCTTCGACCGTCTTGCCGCGCTTGGCGGCGATCTCGGCCGGCGTATTCATCGATTGCAGCCCTTTCAGCGTGGCGCGCACGACGTTGTACGGATTGGTCGAGCCGAAGCACTTGGCGAGAATATTGGACACCCCCATCACCTCGAACACGGCGCGCATCGGGCCTCCGGCGATGATCCCGGTACCTTCGGACGCCGGCTGCATCAGCACTTTCGCCGCGCCGTGACGGCCGATCACGGAATGGTGCAGGGTGCCGTTCTTCAGGCTCACCTTGAACATCCGGCGGCGCGCTTCTTCCATCGCCTTCTGCACCGCGACGGGAACCTCGCGTGCCTTTCCCTTTCCCATGCCGATGCGGCCGTCGCCGTCGCCCACCACGGTCAGCGCGGCAAAGCCGAGCACGCGGCCGCCTTTGACGACCTTGGTCACACGATTGACCGACACCATCTTTTCCCGCAGGCCGTCGCTGCGCTCGTCGGACTGCTGCACTCTTCTTGCCTGTACTTTTGCCATCGCCTCTGTCCCCTAGAACTTGAGCCCGCCCGCCCGCGCCGCCTCGGCGAGCGCCTTGACCCGCCCGTGGTATCGATACCCGGCACGGTCGAAGGCGACAGCCTCGATTCCGGCAGCCTTTGCCTTCGCGGCGATTCTCTCGCCGACCGCTTCGGCAGCGCTGCGGGTGCCGCCGTTCTTGATCCTGGCTCGCAGCTCCTTTTCGGCGCTCGACGCGCTGGCAAGCACCCGGTCGCCGGCAGCGCTCGTGATCTGCGCGTAGATGTGCGAGTTCGTGCGATGCACGGTGAGGCGCACCGCTCCAAGCTCCCTGATCTTGAGCCGCGTCTGGCGCGCCCGGCGCAGCCGTGCAATGTTGGCGTCGACCATGGCTAGCGTTCCGTCACTTCTTCTTCGTCTCTTTCAGGATGATGGATTCGCCCGCGAACCGCACGCCCTTGCCCTTGTACGGCTCGGGGGACTTGTAATCGCGGATCTCCGCCGCGGTCTGTCCGACGAGCTGCTTGTCGATCCCGGAGATCACGATTTCCGTCTGCGTGGGCGTCGCGACCTTGACACCTTCGGGCATCCGATGCACCACCGGGTGCGAGAATCCGAGCGACAGATTGAGCTTGTCGCCCTGCGCCTGCGCGCGGTAGCCGACGCCGACGAGCCCGAGCTTGCGCTCGAAGCCCTTGGTCACGCCGAGCACCATGTTCGCCACTAGCGCGCGCATCGTTCCCGACATCGCCACCGCATGGCGCGAATTGCCGAGCGCCCTGCACTTGAGCCGATCGCCGTCCGTTTCGATGGCGACGTTCGGGTCCAGCGTCCGGGACACGGTGCCGAGCGGCCCCTTCACCTGGATATGGCTCGAGTCGATGCGCACTTCCACGCCTTTGGGAAGCACAACCGGGTTTCGCGCGATTCGTGACATTCCGGCGCTCCCGCTAGGCAACGATACAGAGCACTTCGCCGCCGACCCCGGTGGCGCGCGCCTTGCGGTCGGTCATGACGCCGCGCGAGGTCGACAGGATCGCAACGCCCAGCCCGTTCATCACCCGCGGGATGTCTCTGCGGTTCTTGTACACGCGCAGGCCGGGGCGCGACACGCGCTCCAGGCGCTCGATCACCGGCCGGCCCGCGTAATACTTCAGACCGATTCGCAGTTCCCGCTGGGTTCCCTCTTCGCGCACCGCGAAGTCCTCGATGTACCCCTCGTCCTTGAGGACCTGGGCGATGGCGGCCTTCAGTTTCGACGCCGGCATCATGACGTCGACCTGGCCGACCATCTGGCCGTTGCGTATGCGGCTCAGCATGTCCGCGATCGGATCGCTCATGCTCATGCGTGCCTCCTTACCAGCTCGCCTTGATCACGCCCGGTACTTCGCCCTTGAGCGCAAGGTCGCGCAGCTTGTTGCGCCCCAGCCCGAATTTGCGGAACACCCCGCGCGGCCGGCCCGTGAGCGCGCAGCGGTTGCGCAGCCGCACCGGCGAGGCGTTGCGAGGCAGCTTCTGGAGCTTCTCGCGCGCCGCCTCTTTTTCCTCATCGGAAACGCGCGCGCTCTGCAGCGTCTCGAGCAGTTCCCGTCGCCGGGCCCTGAACTTCTCCACCGTCTTGCGCCGTTTCTGTTCGCGCAGCTTCAATGCGAGTTTCGCCATGCTTGAATCCTCAGTGCTTGAATGGAAAACGAAACGCAGCGAGCAGCGCGCGCGCCTCGTCGTCGGTACGCGCCGTCGTGGTGATCGCGACGTTCAGCCCGCGCAGTGCGTCGATCCTGTCGTACTCGATTTCCGGGAAGATGATCTGTTCCTTGATGCCCAGGCTGTAGTTGCCGCGGCCGTCGAACGCGCGGCCCGACACGCCGCGGAAGTCGCGGATGCGCGGGATCGCGATATTCACCAGGCGATCGAGGAATTCATACATGCGCGCGCCGCGCAGCGTCACCATGCAGCCGATCGGGAATCCGGCGCGCACCTTGAAGTTGGCGATCGATCGGCGCGCCTTCGTCACCACGGGTTTCTGGCCCGCGATCCGGGTCATGTCGGCCACCGCATTTTCGAGGATCTTCTTGTCGCCGACCGCTTCGCCCACGCCCATGTTGAGCGTGATCTTCGCGACACGCGGCACCTGCATCACGGTCTGGTAGCCGAACTTCTTCATCAGGTCGGGAACGACCTGCGCCCGGTAGAATTCGCGCAGGCGGGCGGGCGGCGGCGGCGCCGCGGGCGTTTCCGGGCGGGACGCCTTCGCGGCACCCTTTGCGGCCGCTTGGGCGCCGGGCGCCGGTTTTTTCGGCGCCGCCGGTCCCGGCGCGTCCTTTTTCGCAGCCTTGGGCTGCGGGGCGGTATCCTTGGCCATCGCGTCTCCCTAGATATCCACCTGCTCGCCGTTGGACTTGAAGACGCGCACCTTCCGGCCGCTCTCCAGCACCCGGAAACCGACGCGGTCCGCCTTCTGGGTGGCGGGGTTGAACAGCGCAACGTTCGAGATATGGATCGGCAGGTCCTTGTCGATGACCCCGCCCGCAACACCTTTCATCGGATTGGGCCGCTGGTGCTTCTTCACCCGATTCACGCCTTCGACCACGACGTGGTGCTCGCCGGCGCGGCGCAGCACCGTGCCGCGCTTCCCCTTGTCGCGCCCGGTAATGACCACCACTTCGTCTCCCTTGCGAATTCTCTGCATGACCCGACCCTTCAAAGCACTTCCGGCGCGAGCGACACGATCTTCATGAACCGCTCGGTGCGCAGCTCCCTCGTCACCGGCCCGAAGATCCGGGTGCCGATCGGCTCGAGCTTGCTGGTGAGCAGCACGACCGCATTGCTGTCGAATCGCACCAGCGACCCGTCGGCGCGGCGCACGCCTTTCGCGGTGCGCACGACCACCGCGTCGTAGACCTCACCCTTCTTCACCCGGCCGCGCGGCGCCGCGTCCTTGACGCTCACCTTGATGACGTCGCCGATCGAGGCGTAGCGGCGCTTGGACCCGCCCAGCACCTTGATGCACATGACGGCGCGCGCGCCGGTATTGTCGGCGACGTCGAGGATCGACTGCATCTGAATCATGGTTCGACACTCCGTCCAACTTGCCCGCGCCGTGCCGCGCGCCGGCAGTCTTGGACCCCGTCCGGGGCGAAAAGGGTTGGAATTCTATCGCGACGGCGCCGCCTCCTGCAAGGCGCGTGTCACACTTGCTGCGACTTTTCGATCAGCCGCGTCACGATCCACGACTTGGTTTTCGAGAGCGGACGGCATTCCGCGATCTCCACCAGGTCCCCCGCCTTGTATTCGCCCGAGGCGACGTGCGCGTGGAATTTCTTCGACCGCATCACGGTCTTGCCCATCTCGGCATGCTTGACCCTGCGCTCGACGAGGACCGTGACGGTACGCTGCATTCGGTCACTCACCACGCGCCCGACGAGCGTGCGCCGGTTCTTTGCGGGCTGCGTCGCTTCCTGCGGCGTGTTCATCTGCCTTCCTTCTCCCTCAGCACGGTGCGCACCCTGGCGACGTCGCGTCGCAGCTTGCGCTTCTGGCTCGTGTTGGACAACTGCTGCGTGGCGAGCTGCATGCGCAGGCCGAACTGCGCCCGCAGCAGTTCGTCCAGCTCCTTTCTCAGCTCGTCGCCCGACTTGGCGCGAAGTTCGCTCGGCTTCATCGCTTACCCCAGCATCCGGTGCACGACCACGGTGCGGATCGGAAGCTTCGCCGCGGCCAGCGCGAACGCTTCCTTGGCGAGCGCCGCGTCGACGCCATCCATCTCGTAGATGATCTTGCCGGGCTGGATTTCGCAGACGAAGAACTCGGGGTTGCCTTTGCCGTTCCCCATGCGCACTTCCGCCGGCTTTTGCGACACGGGCTTGTCCGGAAAGACCCGGATCCAGATGCGGCCGCCGCGCTTGATGTGGCGCGACAGCGCGCGCCGTGCGGCCTCGATCTGGCGCGCGGTCAGGCGGCCGCGGGCAACGGCCTTCAGGCCGTACTCGCCGAACGCCACGCGCGCGCCGCGCGTGGCGACGCCGGTATTGCGTCCCTTCTGTTGCTTGCGGTATTTCGTCCGAGCCGGCTGCAGCATGTGCTACTCCTTCTTCTCGCCGGCGTCGCCCGCAGGCGCCGGCTCTTCCGGCGTCTTGACCACCTTGCGGGTTCGCTTGATGGTGGCCTTCGGCTTCTCCGCCTGCGCCGGTTCGGTCTTCCTGGGGCGCGCGGCGGTGGGTTTCTTGTCGCCGTCCGGCTTGACCGCACCGCGCCTGGCGCCGGACTTCAGTGCGGGCTTCTTCGCCTTCTTCGGCTCGGGCCGCAGTTCCGGCACGGCTGCGCCCGGGAGCTGTGCCGTCGCGGCCGCGCCGGCTTCGCCCTTCGGCATCACTTCGCCCTTGTAGACCCAGACCTTGATGCCGATCACGCCGTAGGTCGTCTTCGCTTCACCGAAGCCGTAATCGATATCCGCACGCAGCGTATGCAGCGGCACGCGGCCCTCGCGGTACCACTCGGTGCGCGCAATCTCGATCCCGTTCAGGCGCCCCGCGCTCATGATCTTGATCCCCTGGGCGCCGAGACGCATGGCGTTCTGCATGGCGCGCTTCATGGCCCGACGGAACATGATGCGCTTCTCCAGCTGTTGCGCGATCGAGTCCGCGATCAGTTGCGCATCGACCTCGGGTTTGCGGATTTCTTCGATGTTCACGTGCACCTGATTGACGCCCATGATGCGGCGCAGTTCGGCCTTCAGCGACTCGATCTCCTCGCCCTTCTTTCCGATCACGACCCCGGGGCGCGCGGAAAAGATCGTGATCCGCGCATCCTTTGCGGGGCGTTCGATGACCACACGGCCCACCGAGGCATGCGCAAGCTTCCTTTTCAGGAAATCGCGCACCTTGATGTCCTCCGCCAGCATGGCGCCGAAGTTGCGGTTGTTGGCGTACCAGCGCGAGCTCCAGCCGCGGTTCACCGCGAGCCGGAAGCCGATCGGATTGATCTTCTGTCCCATGGTGCGCCCTTCAATCTCCGACAGTGATGTAGATGTGGCAGCTATGCTTCGCGACGCGCGTGCCGCGGCCCTTGGCGCGCGCATGAAAGCGCTTGAGGATGGCGCCGCGTTCGACGTGCACCTTTTTCACCTTCAGCGCGTCGATATCCGCCCCGTCGTTATGCTCGGCGTTGGCGATGGCTGACTCGAGCGCCTTCTTGACCAGGGCGGCGCCTTTCTTCGGCGTGTACGCGAGGATGCTGAGCGCCTTGTCCACGGGCTTGCCGCGGATCAGGTCGGCCACCAGGCGTCCCTTCTGGGTCGAGAGCCGGACGCTGCGAAGCACGGCACGCGTTTCCATCCACCCTCCCTATTTCTTCGGCGCCGCGGGCGCGGCAGCGGCCGCCGGCGCGGGAGCGGCAACCGGCGCCGCCCGGCCGACCACCTCCTCGGTCCGCTTGCCGGCCGCGGAATGGCTCTTGAATATGCGCGTCAGCGCGAATTCGCCAAGCTTGTGACCGACCATGTTTTCCGTCACATAGACCGGTACGTGCTGCTTGCCGTTATGCACCGCGAACGTCAGGCCGACAAACTCGGGTACCACGGTCGAGCGACGCGACCAGGTCTTGATGGGCCGCTTGTCGTTCGCCTGGCGCGCCCTGGCGACCTTGTTGATCAGGTGATGGTCCACGAACGGACCTTTCTTTACCGAGCGAGTCATGCGCCGACTCCCTTATGTCCTTCGGCGATCGCGAACGATCATCGTCTGCGTCCGCTTGTTGCGCCGCGTCTTGAAACCCTTGCTCTGCACCCCCCAGGGCGACTGCGGAGGACCTGCGGCAGCGGTGCGCCCCTCGCCCCCGCCGTGGGGATGGTCGATCGGGTTCATCGCCACGCCCCGGACGGTGGGGCGAACCCCGCGCCAGCGAACGCGCCCGGCCTTGCCGATCGATTCCAGGTTGTGCTCCTCGTTTCCCGCCTCGCCGATCGTGGCGCGGCAGTCGATGTGCACCTTGCGGATCTCGCCCGAGCGCAGGCGAAGCTGCGCGTACGACCCCTCGCGCGCGAGCAGCTGCGCTCCGGTTCCGGCCGAACGCGCGAGCTGCGCCCCTTTGCCGGGCAGCATTTCGACGCAATGCACGGTCGTGCCGATGGGCACGTTCCGCAGCGGCAGCGCATTGCCTGGCCGGATCGGCGCTTCCGCGCCCGATTGCAGCGCCGTTCCGATCGCCACGCCCTTCGGCGCAATGATGTAGCGCCGCTCGCCGTCCGCGTAGAGCAGCAAGGCGAGGTGGGCGCTGCGATTGGGGTCATACTCGATGCGCTCGACCTTGGCGGTGATGCCGTCCTTGTTGCGGCGGAAATCGATGACCCGGTAATGCTGCTTGTGCCCGCCGCCCTTGTGGCGCATCGTGATGCGCCCCGCGTTGTTGCGGCCGGTGCTCGTCGGCTCCGTAGCGACAAGAGGCCAGAACGGCTCACCCTTGTGCAGTTCGGGCGTGACGACCTTCACCAGGCCTCTGCGGCCCGGCGACGTCGGCTTGACTTTGACCAATGGCATCGCTTACTCCGTGGCCGCGAAATTGATTTCCTGGCCGCTGGCCAGCCGCACGTACGCCTTCTTCCAGTTGCGCCGGCGCCCCACGAATCGGCCGAACCGTTTTGCCTTTCCCTTGACGTTCGATACGGTCACCGATTCGACGCGGGTCTTGAACAGCAGTTCCACCGCGGCCTTGATCTGCGGCTTGCTGGCGCGGTCGGCGACCCGGAACACGTACTGGCGGTTCCGGTCCGCCACCCGGGTGCTCTTTTCCGACACAACCGGCGCAATCACCACGTTCATGAGGTGCGCGGCGAGGAATTTCCTGGTCGCCGTCATCGGAACATCTCCTCGAGCTTCGCGACGGCCTTCCGGGTGATAAGGATCGCGGGATAGCGGACCAGCACCACCGGATTCGCGTGGCGCGCCGGCATCACTTCGACGTTCGAAAGATTGCGCGAGGAAAGCGCGAGATTCTGGTCGACCTCATCGGTGATCACGAGTACGCCCTCGTAGCCGAGCGACTTCACCTTCTGCGCGAGGAGCCGGGTTTTCGGCTGCTCGAGCGTGAAATCCTCGATGACGCCAATGCGCCCTTCACGCGCGAGCTGCGACAGGATCGCCGCCATTCCGGCGCGGAACATCTTGCGGTTCACCTTGTGCGAGAAATTCTCGTCCGCGGAATTGGGAAAGATCCGGCCGCCGCCGCGCCAGAGCGGACTCGACGTCATGCCCGCACGGGCGCGTCCGGTGCCCTTTTGCCGCCAGGGCTTGCGCGTCGAGTGCCGGACGGCACCGCGATCCTTCTGCGCCCGGGTCCCGGCACGCGCGTTGGCCTGGTACGCGACCACGATCTGGTGCACCAGCGCCTCGTTGAATTCGCGTGCAAAAAGCGCGTCCGGCGCGCTGAACGTGCCCGCGGCGCCCTGGTCGTTGATCAGCTTCAGTTCCACGGTCCGCCCCTCAGCCCTTCACCGCGGGCCGGACAACGACGTCGCGCCCCTTCGATCCGGGTACCGAGCCTCTCACCAAAAGCAGCTGCCGCTGCGGATCGACGCGCACCACGGTCAGATTCTGCACCGTGCGCCTGGCGTTCCCCAGGTGGCCCGGCATCCGTTTGCCCGGGAAGACGCGCCCAGGACTCTGGCGCTGGCCCGTCGAGCCGGGCGTTCTCGTGGTGACGGAGTTTCCATGGGTGGCGCGGTTGGACGAGAAGTGATGCCGCTTGATGACCCCGGCAAAACCCTTTCCCAGCGTCACGCCCTGGACGTCCACTTTCTGGCCCACCTTGAAGATTTCCACACCAATCTTTTCGCCGACCTTGAGATCCGCGATTTCCTGCGTGCTCGCGGCAAACTCGCGCAGCACCCGGCCGGCCGCGACGGCAGGCTTCGCCAGGTGCCCGGCCAGCGGCTTCGAGACGCGGCTCGCCCGCCGGATCCCAAATGCCACCTGCACGGCCGTGTAGCCGTCGCGGTCCGGCGTCTTGATCTGGGTAATCCGGTTATCGGACACGTCGAGCACCGTTACCGGCAGCGCGTCGCCGTCGTCGGTGAAGATGCGCGTCATGCCGACCTTGCGGCCGACAAGTCCAATGGTCATGCGTTCCTCTTCTCGTTGACCCGGCACACTGCGCCGGGCGCCGACTGCAATCGGTCGGCCGGTTCGTTGCCTTCTACTGCACCTTGATCTCGACGTCGACCCCCGCGGGCAGATCCAGCTTCATCAGCGCGTCGACCGTCTTGTCGGTCGGATCGATGATGTCCATGAGCCGCATGTGCGTGCGGATCTCGAGCTGGTCGCGCGATGCCTTGTCGATGTGCGGGCTGCGCAGCAGATCAAAGCGCTGCTTGCGCGTCGGCAGCGGCACCGGACCGCGAACGACGGCGCCGGTGCGTTTCGCGGTGTCGACGATCTCGAGCGCCGACTGGTCGATCAGCCGGTAGTCGAA
>CAZXAR010000029.1:0-27595 GCA_964638135.1 uncultured Enterobacteriaceae bacterium
GCCACAGCAGCACCAGCACCATCAGCAGGATGTTCGAGCCGAGCGCGAGCTTGGGAGCGAGATACCCGGTGTAATTGGCCACGAGCCCCACCAGCAGCGCGCCGACGAAGCAGCCGCCGACCGATCCCAGGCCACCGATGATGAGGACGATGAAGAGCACCACCATCATCTGCATGCCGATCTGCGCGTTGACCGATTCCTGGTAGAGCGCCCACATGACGCCGCCCAGGCCCGCGAGCGCGCTGCCGGCGACGAACACGCCGACGAAGAGCCGGCGGATCCGGTAGCCGAGCGACTCGACCATTTCGGAATTCTCGACTCCGGCCCGGATCAGCAGCCCCAGGCGCGTGCGGTTCAGGATCAGCCACATCGCGGCGAACACCGCCAGGCCGACGAGCACCGCGAGCACCCGGTAGCGCTCGATCGCGGCGTCGGCGACGATGAACGAACCGGTAATCGTCGCCGGGCGCGGCAGCGGAATGATGTCCGGGCCCCAGACGACGTGGATCAGTTGCTCGACGACGATCAGCCCCCCCATCGTGACGAGGATCTGCCTCAGGTGATCGCCGTAGACGGGGCGGATCACGACGCGCTCGAAGAACCAGCCGAGGAGCCCGGCGAGCGCCATCGCGGCGAGCACCGCCGGAACGATCGCCGAGAGGTTCGCGCCGAGGCTCGCGGCCTGCATCGAAGCCTTCATCGCGAGCAGCACCGAAGTCGCGGCGTAGGCGCCCACCGAGATGAATACGCCGTGGGCGAAATTCATCACGTCCATCAGGCCGAAGACCAGCGTCAGGCCGGCGGCCATCATGAAGATCATCATGCCCATCGCGAGGCCCGCCACGGTGAGCGTGACCCAGGTCGGCAGGCTCGGGATGAAAGGCAGCGCGGCGAGCGCGATCGCCGGAACCAGCGCGAGCGGAATCCAGTCGCGGCGCTCCCCGGGCAGCGCTTCGGCCGGCGCCAGCGCAACGGGCTGTTCGGAGGTGCTCATGCGTGCGATTCGAGCGACAGCCCAAGGAGCTTGGTCTGCAACTGCTCGTCGGCGGCGAGCTCGGCCATGCCCCCGGTGTGGACGATCCTGCCCGAATCCATCACGGCCACCGTATCGCCGAGCGCGCGCGCGAAGTGGAAGTTCTGTTCGACCACGAGAAGCGTCGTCTCGGTGCGCTTCAGCTCCCGGAACGCCTCGACCATGTTGGCGATGATCGACGGCGCGAGCCCTTTCGTGGGCTCGTCCACGAGCAGCAGCGTGCGCGGCTCGACGATCGCGCGCGCGATCGCGAGCATCTGCTTCTGGCCGCCCGAGAGGTTGCCGGCAAGGGCGTTCCAGAACTTCTGCAGCGCGGGAAAAAGCCCGAAGATCCACGCGAGGCGCTTGGGCTCCGGGGGGCCGCGGCGCGCCGCGAGCAGCAGATTCTCGCGCACCGTGAGCCCGGCGAAGATGCCCATGTTCTCCGGCACGTATGCGATCCCCAGTTGCGCGAGCAGCGGCGTCGGGCGGCACGCGATCTCGGCGCCGTCGTAGCGGATCGAGCCGGCGGACGCTTTCCACAATCCCATGATCGTGCGCAGCGTCGTGGTCTTTCCGGCGCCGTTGCGGCCCAGCAGCATCGTCAGCCCCGCGCGCGGCACCTCGAAGTTCACGCCCTGCAGGATGTGGTACTGGCCGATATGCGTATTGACGCCCGCGAGCGAAAGCAGCGCTTCAGGCATGCGCGGGCTCCTTCACGATGCCGAGGTAGGCCTCCTGCACGATCGGCGAGGCGATCACCGCCTCGGGTTCGCCGTCGGCAACCAGCTCCCCCTGGTGCAGCACGATGATGCGGTCGGCGAGCGAGCGCACCACGTCCATCTTGTGCTCGACGAGCAGGATCGTCTTGTCGCCCTGCGCCTTGATGTGGTGGATCAGGTCGAGCACCACCGGCACCTCGTCCACGCCCATGCCCGCCGTCGGCTCGTCGAACATGAACACGTCCGGCTCGAGCGCGAGCAGGATCGCGACCTCGAGCTTTCTCTGGTCGCCGTGCGCCAGCGTCGCGGCGACGGTGTCGCGCTTTTCGGCGAGCGCGACGCGGTGCAGGAAATGCTCCGCTTTCTCGATGAGCTCCGCGTGGCTGCGCCACATGGAAAACAGGTCCTTGCCGACCCCGGCGCGCGCCTGGACCGCAAGCCGCACGTTCTCCAGCACCGTGAGGCGCGGGAACAGGTTGGTGAGCTGGAACGCGCGGCCGATCCCGCGCCGGGTACGCTGCGATGCCGCGAGGCCGCCGATGTCCTGGCCGAACAGCGATACGCGCCCGCTGGCCGCCCGGAGCTGGCCCGAAATCAGGTTGAAGTAGGTGGTCTTGCCGGCGCCGTTCGGCCCGACAATGGCGGTGAGCGTGCCGGGACGGAAGGCGCAGGAGACGTCGTTCACAGCGACGTGGCCCCCAAAGCGGATTGTCAGGCCGTGCGTCTCCAGGACCGGGTGTTCGCCCGACGCAGTCATCGTTCCCTCCCCCTCACCCCCGCCCCTCTCCCGCGAGGCGAGAGGGGCGATTCGCAAGCTATCGCTTGACTCGGATGGGAACGTTCATCTCCTCCGGCTTGATCTCGCGCACCAGTTCCGGGATCGCCCAGGCGACGTTCGGGTCCACCTTGATCTTGAAGTGGAACATCGATTGCATTGCCTGGTGGTCTTCCCTGCGGAAGGTCATGCGGCCCTTCGGCGTCTCGAACGACATTCCCTCCATCGCCGCGATCAGCTTCTCGGTATCGGTGGAGCCTGCCTTCTTGATCGCCTCGACGATGGCGATCCCGGCCGACATGCCGCCGGCGGTGAAGAAATCAGGCGGCGACTTGAACCGCGCCTGATGCTCCTTGACCAGCCACTGGTTCACCGCGTTCCTGGGGTGCTCGTAGTAGTAGTAGGTCGCGCCTTCCATGCCGGGCAGCGCCTTGTAGCTGGCAAGGGCGGGAAGGATGTTGCCGCCGGTGGCGATCTCGATTCCGAAGCGGCCCGGATTCAGCTCGGCAAGCTTGAACGGATTGCCGCCGCCGCCCGCCCAGATGATGAAGATGACTTTGCGCCCTTTGCGGTCCTTGAGCGCGTTGAACAGCCGCTCGCCCGGCGCGGTGAAGTCGCTGGTCGCGACGGGCGCATACTCCTCGTGCACGATTTCCGCGCCGCTGCCGGCGAGCGCTTCCTTGAACGCCTTCACGCCGTCGCGGCCGAAGGCGTAGTCCTGCGCCAGCGTCGCGATCACCGTGTCCTTCTTGCCGAGCGCGACCGCGTTGGAGATCGCGTCCTGCGAGGAGCTGCGGCCGGTGCGGAAGACGTAGCGATTCCACTTGTCGCCGGTGATCGCATCGGCCACCGCCGGCTCGACGAGCAGGATCTTCTTGTACTCCTCGGCGACCGGCAGCATCGCAAGCGCGACGCCGGAGCCGGTCGGACCGACCGCGAGGTCCACCTTGTCGTCGCCGTACGCGGCGGCGAGCTGCGCCTTGCCGACGTCCGGCTTGAACTGGCTGTCCTTTTCGATGACCACGATCCTGCGGCCGAGCACTTCCATCTTGCCGCCGGTGGCGTACTCGAGGCCCATCATGAGTCCGGCCTGAGTCTGTTTGGCGTAGGCCTCCAGCACTCCGGTCTTGTCGTACACGTGGGCGATCTTGATTTCCTTCGCCTGGCCCAAGGCGAGCCCGCTCACACCGCCAAGCAAAGCCGCCGCGATCCACTTCGACATGCGTTTCATGCGTCCTCCTGACAAGGTAATCGAAAGCTTCCTCGCAATGATCGTGCCGTGCGCGTTAACGCGTTGAAAATAATGGACTAGAAACGTGTGTGAGCAGGCACTTCCGAAGCCATATGGATTAAAAGCAGACACTCAGCTACGAAGCCGTGTCTGAAAATAAGGCATTTTGTCTACGACACGGACGGCCTTTTCAGTGCGGCGAGCCTTTCATACAGGGTGGCGCGAGATATCCCGAGCATTTTGGCCGCGGAAACCTTGTTGCCGCCGGTCGCGTTGAGCGCGGACTCGATCGAGCTGCGTTCCAGCTCGGCGATCAACTGCGGCAGCGGACGAAGCAGGGGCGCCTCGCTGGCCGATTCCGCAGATTTGCCCGGCACCGGGAGGATGGTCGCGAAATCCTCGCCGTTGAGGCGCGGATTGTCGGTAAGCATCGCGGCCTGCTCCAGGACGTTGCGCAGTTCGCGCACGTTGCCGGGCCAGCGATAAAGGCTCAGCGCGGCGAGCCCGGAGGGCGAAAGCTCGCGTTGCGGCATTCCGGTACGTACGGCGATGCTCTCGAGCAGGCTCTCGGCAAGCGCCTCGAGATCGGTGAGGCGCTCGCGCAACGCCGGCAGCCGGATCGGCAACACGTTCAGCCGGTAGTAAAGGTCCTCCCGGAAGCGACCCTCGGCAACGAGCGCGCGCAGGTCGCGGCTCGTGGCCGCGATCACCCGCACGTCGACCCGGATCACCTTGTTCGAGCCGAGCGGCTCGATCTCCTGCTCCTGCAGCGCGCGCAGCAGCTTTGCTTGCAGCGCGAGCGGCATGTCGCCGATCTCGTCCAGAAAGAGCGTGCCGCCGTCGGCGAGCGCGAATTTGCCCTCGCGGCCCTTGCGCTCGGCGCCGGTGTAGGCGCCCGGCGCGACGCCGAAGAACTCCGCTTCGAGCAGCGTCTCGGGTACCGCCGCGAGATTTACGCTGATGAAAGGCCGGTCGGCGCGCACCGAGCCGGCGTGGATCGCGTGGGCGAGAAGCTCCTTGCCGGTGCCGGTCTCGCCCAGCAGAAGCACGGTCGAGGCGGTTTGCGCGGCGCGGCGTGCCTGGCGCTTGACTTCGAGTACCGCCGGGCTCGACCCGATCAGGCTCGCAAACGTGTACTTGGCGCGCCGCTGCGCGGCAAGCTCCCTGCGCGCATCGTCGAGATCGCGCTGCAGCTTGGCGAACTTGGCGATCAGCGGCTGCAGCGTCGTCTCGGGATGGTCGAAAAGCACCATGCCGAGCGCGCCGATCACCGCGCCCGAGTCGTCCCGCAGCGGAATGCGCGACACGACGAACGTGCCTGCCTTGTTGGTGAGCAGGTCGACCAGGATCGGCTTTCCGGTTTCGACGACGTGGCGCATCAGCGTATTGGGCACCACTTCCTCGACCGGGCGGCCGACAAAATCCTCGGCTCGCTCGAAGCCGAGCGCCGGAAGGAACTTCTTGTAGGCTTCGTTGATCCAGACCACGCGCCCGGCGCGGTCCACGAGCAGCATGCCCTGCGCCATGCTCGAGAACAGATCGAACATCGAGCGCGCGGCGAGCCGCAGAATGCTCCCGGCGTCGATCGGCAGCGAGAAGCTCGCGTCAGCGTGGGATTTCGAAACCATCGGGCCAGCCGCTTGAATCGGGAACAGATCTTACTCTGACCCCGCGCGTCCCTGCGGCTTGGGTCGCCTGCCGACCGTGATCGCAAGTTCCATGTCCTCGCCCTGGCGTTTGATCCGGAGCTTCGCGGTCGATCCGGGAGCCAGTCCCGCGACCACGTTGAGGACGTTCTGCGGGTCGGTCACCGTCCTGCCGTCGATCGACAGCAGAATATCGCCCGGCCGGATCCCGGCCTTGTCGGCGGGGCCGTTGCGCAGCACGCCGTTGATGATCGCCCCTTGGGAGCTGCTGAACTTGAACGACTCGGCGATCGCCGGGGTGATGTCCTGCATCTCGACCCCGATCCAGCCGCGCGTCACGGTTCCCGTGCGAATGAGCTGTTCGAGCACCATCCTGGCGGTCGACACCGGCGTGGCGAAACCGATGCCGAGCGACGCGCCACCCGGCGTTCGCGAGTAGATCGCGGTGTTGATGCCGACAAGATTGCCGCGCGAGTCGATCAGCGCGCCGCCGGAATTCCCGGGATTGATCGCGGCATCGGTCTGGATGAAATTCTCGAACACGTTGATGCCGAGGCCCGAGCGGCCGAGCGCCGACACGATGCCCGAAGTCACGGTCTGGCCGACCCCGAACGGGTTGCCGATCGCGAGCACCACGTCGCCCACGCGCAGCGCTTCGGAAGAACCGAACGTGATCGCGGGCAGGTCGGCGCTGTTGACGCGCAGCACGGCGAGATCGGTCTCGGGGTCGCTGCCGACGATCTTGGCCTGCAGTTTCTTGCCGTCGCTCAGTGCGACCTCGATTTCCTCGGCGCTCTCGACCACGTGGTGGTTGGTGAGCACGTAGCCCGCAGCGCTAGCGATCACCCCGGAGCCGAGGCTGGTCACGCGCTGCGCGTCGTCGCCGAACTGGTCGCCGAAGAAGCGCCGGAACAGTGGATCGCTGAGAAACGGGTGGCGCGGCGCGCGCACTTCCTTCGCGGTGAAGATGTTGACCACGGACGGCGCGGCACGGACCACTGCGTCGTGGTAGGACTCCGCACGCCCGCCCGGCGCCGCCGGCGCCGGCGCGGCCTGCTGCATCACGGCTACGTTCTGCGGCACACTCGGTGCCGCGCCGCGGGACGGCAGCCACTCGGGGCGGAACGTCGAGACGACGAACAGCGCCGCCACGCAAATCGTGACCGCCTGGGAAAACAGAAGCCATAGGCGCTGCATACGGAAACCGACTATACCGGGGCCGCAGGCAAATTTTCCGGAAGTCGATTTTATGCAGGAAAGTCAATCGCTTAGGCGTGCAAACGTGGACATTCCGCGAGCGTCTCGGTAGAATCGCCGCCTTTTGCAGCGTTTCGTTCTTCCGGGAACCTTTCCATGAGCGAGAGCCAGAAGATCGACCGCGCACGGCGCAACCTGATCGTCGCAACCTCGGTCGTTGGCGGTGCGGCGAGCGTCGGCGCGGCCGTGCCGTTCGTCGTCAGCATGTGGCCTTCGGAGCGTGCCAAGGCGGCCGGCGCGCCGGTCGAGGTCGAGATCGCGCGCATGGAGCCGGGCGAACTCAAGATCGTCGAGTGGCGCGGCAAGCCGGTCTGGGTGGTCCGGCGCACCAAGGAAATGCTCGATTCGCTCAAGGTCGTCGCCAGCCGGCTAACCGACCCGGAGTCGAGCTCCTCCGAGCAGCCCGACTATGCGAAGAATGAGCACCGCGCGCGCAAGAGCGAGTTCATGGTGATGGAGGGCGTGTGCACGCACCTGGGCTGCTCGCCGCAGATGAAATCCGCCGAGGCCAAGGCGGAGATGGGCGCCGACTGGACCGGCGGCTTCTACTGTCCCTGCCACGGCTCCAAGTTCGACTACGCGGGGCGCGTGTTCAAGGGCGCGCCGGCGCCGCTCAACCTGCCGGTTCCGCCGTACGTCTTTCTCTCCGAAACGACGATCCGCATCGGCGACGACAAGAAGGGAGCGTAGGCGATGGCCGGCCGGCTGATGGCGCTGTGGGACTGGGTCGACGCGCGGATGCCCTCGCTCGCGGAGGAATACCGCAAGCACCTCGCCGAGTACTACGCGCCCAAGAACTTCAACTTCTGGTACTACTTCGGATCGCTCGCGCTGCTGGTGCTGGTGATCCAGATCGTCACCGGCATCTTCCTCACCATGCATTACAAGCCCGACGCCAGCCTCGCGTTCGGCTCGGTCGAATACATCATGCGCGACGTGAGCGGGGGCTGGATCATCCGCTACATCCATTCGACCGGCGCGTCGGCGTTCTTCATCGTCGTGTACCTGCACATGTTCCGGGGCATGCTCTACGGCTCGTACCGCGAGCCGCGCGAACTGGTCTGGATCTTCGGCGTGCTGATTTACCTGAGCCTGATGGGCGAGGCGTTCTTCGGCTATCTCCTGCCGTGGGGCCAGATGTCGTACTGGGGCGCGCAGGTGATCGTGAACCTGTTCGGCACGGTGCCGTTCATCGGTCCGGACCTCGCGCTGTGGATTCGCGGCGACTACGTGGTGTCGGACGCGACCCTGAACCGCTTTTTCGCCATGCACGTGATCGCGATCCCGCTGGTGCTGCTCGGCCTGGTGGTGGTGCATCTGCTCGCGCTGCACGACGTCGGGTCGAACAACCCGGACGGCATCGAGATCAAGAAGCACAAGGACCCGCGCAGCGGGCACCCGTTGGACGGCATTCCGTTCCATCCCTACTACACGGTCAAGGACATCGTAGGCGCGGTGGTGTTTCTCGCGGTGTTCTGCGCCGTGCTCTTTTTCGCCCCGGAAATGGGAGGCTACTTCCTCGAGTACAACAATTTCATTCCGGCCGATCCGCTCAAGACGCCGTCGCATATCGCGCCGGTGTGGTACTTCACGCCGTACTACACCATCCTGCGGGCGGTGCCGCCGCTGTTCAATTCGCAGTTTCCGGGCGTGCTCGCCATGGGGGTCGCGGTCCTGATCCTGTTCTTCCTGCCCTGGCTCGACCGCAGCCCGGTGAAGTCGATCCGCTACCGCGGCCGGCTGTACAAGGGCGCGCTGGCGATCTTCGTGGTGGCGTTCCTCGTGCTCGGCTACCTCGGCACCGAGCCGACGACGGTGTGGGGCCAGTTCGATTTCGACGCCTTCTTCCTCGACACCAAGGACATCGCGACCTGGGCCGGGCGCCTGGGCACGGTGATCTACTTCCTGTTCTTTGTCCTCATGCCCTGGTACACGGCGCGGGACAGGTGCACGCCGGTGCCCGACCGGGTGACGATGTGAGCGCCGCGATGCGCGGAATCCTGCTCGCATTGCTGCTCGCGCCGCTGGCAGCGCTTGCGCCGGCGCGGGCAGCGATCGCGGCCGAAGCCGGCTACCGGCTCGACCGTTCGCCGCATGATCCGCGCGACCTGGTGAGCCTGCAGGCGGGCGCCCGCACCTTCGTCAACTATTGCCTCAACTGCCACGGCGCCCAGTTCATGCGCTACAACCGCCTCGCCGAGATCGGCCTGAGCGAAGCGCAGATCCGCGACAACCTGATGTTCCCGGTCGACAAGGTCGGGGAGACGATGCGCGTCGCGCTCGGCGCGAAGGACGGCAAGGAATGGTTCGGCGTGCCGCCGCCGGACCTCTCGGTGATCGCGCGCTCGCGCAGCCCCGACTGGCTCTACACGTACCTGCGCACCTTCTACCGCGACGCGAAGACGGTCACGGGCTGGAACAACGCCGTGTTCGCGAACGTCGCGATGCCGCACGCGCTCTGGCGCCTGCAGGGCGAGCGCGGGCTCGAGATCATCCCCCACACCGACAAGGCGGGGCACGTCGCGCTCGAGTACAAGTGGACGCAGCTCGCGCCGGGCGCGCAGGGCACCGTGCAGTACGACGCCACCGTGCGCGACCTCGTGAACTTCCTCGTCTACATCGGCGAGCCGGCGGCGCAGTCGCGCAAGCGCATCGGCATCGTGGTGCTGCTCGTGCTCGGCGTGCTGTTCGTCTTCGCCTACGCGCTGAAGAAAGAGTACTGGAAAGACGTTCACTGAGCACCGAACCGGGATCCCGCGAAAGCCGGGCGGACGCCGCGCCCGGCTTTTCACTCTGATCAGGAAGACCGCGCCATGATGCAACTGTATTCGGGCACCACCTGCCCCTTCAGCCACCGCTGCCGCTTCGTGCTGTACGAAAAGGGCATGGACTTCCAGGTGATCGACGTCGACATGTACAACAAGCCGGAGGACATCGCGGTGATGAACCCGTACAACCGGCTTCCGGTGCTGGTCGAGCGCGATTTGATTCTCTACGAGTCGAACATCATCAACGAGTACATCGACGAGCGCTTCCCGCATCCGCAGCTCATGCCCGCGGACCCGGTGATGCGCGCCCGCGCGCGGCTCATGCTGTTCAACATGGAAGTGGAGCTGTTCTCGCAGATCGATGCGATGGAATCGGGCAAGGAAAAGCAGGTCGAGCGGGCGCGCGCGCACGTCACCGACCAGCTCATCCAGATCGTGCCGATCTTCGCCAAGAACAGGCACATGCTCGGCGACGACTTCACGATGCTCGACGTGGCGATTGCGCCGCTCCTGTGGCGGCTCGACCATTACGGCATCCGCCTCGGCAAGCCCGCGGCGCCGCTGATGAAATACGCCGAGCGCATCTTCTCGCGCCCCGCCTTCATCGAGGCGCTCACGCCCTCGGAAAAGGTGATGCGCAAATAGCGAATGGACGAGGTTCCGACCAAGCCGTACATCCTGCGCGCGCTCTACGAGTGGTGCGTCGATAACGGCTACACCCCGCACCTCGCGGTGAAGGCCGATTCGCGCGCCCAGCTACCTTCGGAGTACGTGCGCAACGGCGAGATCACGCTCAATATCTCTCCGACGGCGGTGCACAAGCTGCAGATGGGCAACGACCTGATCGAGTTTTCGGCCCGATTCGCCGGCGTCGCGCGCCAGATCTCGGTGCCGGTCGCCTGCGTCTATGCGCTCTACGCGCGCGAAACCGGCCACGGCATGACCTTCGACGTGGAGCCCGCGATGCCGGGAGGGCAGGCGCGCGCCGAGGCCGAGCCTTCTGCGCCCGCGACATTGGCGCCCGCTCCGACCGCGCTTCCGGTGCCCACCGCACCCGCGGATCCGCGCAAGCCCTCGGGCGGCCGGCCGAAGCTGAAGCGCGTCAAGTAAGCGGCCCTGTAGAATTCCCCGCGGGCCGGCTTAGCTCAGTTGGCAGAGCAGCTGATTTGTAATCAGTTGGTCGGCGGTTCGATTCCGTCAGCCGGCACCGTAAAATCAGTAGCTTATATGTAAGTTGTTGCTCGCATTGCGCTTTACTGGCACATTTCCGGCACACAAACCGAGAAAAAACGCCGGTTATCCACAGTAAAGGGGCGCAATCAAATGGCGAGCATTCAAACCCGCGTCTGGATCGACAAAGAGGGCAAGCAACGGACGAGCTACCGCGTTCAGATTCGCCGTCGGGGCTTTCCGCCAGTAACCGAGACCTTCCCGCGAAAGACAGACGCTGACAAGTGGGCGCGGAAGACTGAGGCCGACATGGATCAGGGGCGGTACTTCCCGCAGCATGAGGCGAAGCGCCGCACCCTGGGCAACCTGGTAGACCGTCAGCTAGAGCGAGCGAAGCTTGAGAAGCTGCAGCGCTATAACTTCTACCGGCCGATGCTCGAATGGTGGAAGGACAAGCTCGGCGAATACAAACTCTCGTCAGTCACGCCGGCACTCATTTCCGAGCAGCGCGACAAGCTGCAGACCGAGGAGGGCTTTAGCAACGCGACCGTCAACCGCTACCTGGCGGTACTCAGCAAGGCTTTCACCAATGCCGTGCGCGAATGGCATTGGGTGCATGAAAACCCGGTCGCGAAGGTAACGAAGAAACAGGAGCCGAGGGGCAGGGTGCGGTATCTCTCGGACGAGGAACGCGAACGGCTGCTGGAAGCCTGCCGCAAGTCGGAATACAAACCCCTTTACCTGATCGTCCTATTTGCCCTCACAACGGGCATGAGGCGCGGCGAGCTATTCGGGCTAAGGTGGCAGGACGTAGACCAGGAACGTCGCGTGGCCGTGCTCCAGAACACGAAGAACGGCGACCGCAGGAGCGTTCCCATCGTGCCGGAAGTGGCCGAGCTGCTGAAGGCCCATGGCAAGGTCCGCAAGCTCGATAACGATCAAATCTTTGTCAGCGACGGCGCGCCGGAGATTCATCTATTCGATACCGCATGGTATGCCGCGCTAGATGCGGCCGAGATCAAAGACTTTCGCTTCCACGATCTACGGCATACGGCAGCGTCCTATCTCGCCATGAGCGGGGCGACCACCGCAGAGATTGCCGCAGTGCTCGGGCATCGCACGCTCGCAATGGTCAAGCGCTACGCCCACCTTTCCGACCAGCACACCGGCACCGTGGTCGAGCGCATGACGCGCAAATACTTCACCTGAAAAAACTGCGCTGTCGGCCTTGACCGCTATATCTGTTTCAATATAATGGCCATGAAGCCCGTAACGTGGCTCGGTGACAGCCGGCAGGCGGTGAAAGAGTTTCCGCGAATCGCCCGTCAGCGAACGGGCCGGCAGCTTGCCCGCGTCCAGGATGGTCTGGAACCTGAGAGCTGGAAGCCGATGCCGTCGATTGGTATCGGGGTAAGCGAGATCCGGGTCCGCGAAGGCCGGGCTTTCCGGCTCATTTACGTTGCCAAGTTCTCCGAGGCGATCTATGTGCTTCACGCCTTCGAGAAAAAGGCGCGCAAGACACCGAAGCCCGATATTGACCTCGCCCGCGCGCGATTCAGGGCACTGGTGAACGAAAGGAAGAAAAAATGACGGAACGCTTGAAGATGGAACGCGGCAGCGGGAACGTTTTTCGGGACATCGGATTTTCCCCGGACGAGGCGCAGAACCTGGTGCTGCGCTCGGAACTGATGACGCGAGTAGAACGATTCGTGAAGCGCGGCGGCATGACGCAAACCGAAGCGGCGCGCGTACTCGGCGTCACGCAACCGCGACTCAACGATTTGCTGCGAGGGAAGATCGACAAGTTCAGCCTCGACGCGCTGGTCAACATGCTCGGCCATGCCGGCATGCGGGTCGAGTTGACGGTGAAACGCGCAGCGTAACCGCTGTGGCGGCGCATGACGCGCCAGGCGCGCTCCGCGGCACAATTGCGGCAAACTCGCCGGCAAATGGTGCCAGTAAACCGCAGCACACCACGGCAAGGCGATTCCCGATCTCCCCTCTGAAAGCCTGCTGCTGAGTGCTGCCGTTTGTCGCCGATATTTTCCGAACGGCGATTTGTAATCAGTTGGTCGGCGGTTCGATTCCGTCAGCCGGCACCAATGGCGAACTGCCGCAGACCGAGAAGGAATCCATGGTTCGCCGGCGCTATCGGCGAACGCCTCGCGCGCACGAGTACGCCTGTTTTCAGGCAGTTCGAAGCTCAGTCGCTCGTCATGATGAACAGCGGCGCGCGGTCGAAGTCGTAGATCGGCCTCAGGCGGTCGGTGTTGTAATACTTGGACACGTCCACGTTCTTTCTGTTCGACGTCACCTGAGAAATCGGCACGCTGTCGTAGAAGCCGTGGTGAATGCTCACCAGGCGCCCGTAGTCCTTGCGCATGACGAGGTCGAGCGCCAGATTGCCGAAGGCCATCGGCACGATCGAGTCGAGTGCGTCGGGATCGCCCGAACGCACCAGGTAGCCGAGGCGCTGGTTCACGACGTCGATGCGCCGGCCGTTGTTGTACTTCGGGGACGTTTCCTTCAGCGCGGCGCTGATCCGATCGCCGATGCCGCCCAGCTTGCGGTGACCAAACATGTCCGCCTCCTCGCCCTCGAAGCTCATTCCCTCGTGCGTGGTCAGGCGGGCACCCTCCGACACCAGCACGACCGCATAGCGGCTGGGGTTCCGATTGCGATCGTAGGTGAGCAATTCGGCAAGGTGTTCGACCTCCACCGGGTGCTCGGGAATGATGCACCGGTCTGCCGCGCCGGCCATGGTGGGCAGGAGCGCGGTGAAGCCGGCGTACCGCCCGAACACCTCGATCACCAGGAAGCGCTCGTGCGAGCCCGCCGAAGTGCGCAGGCGGTGCGTCAGTTCGATGGTGCGCGTCACGCAGGTGCTGAATCCGATGCAGTAGTCGGTACCGTGAACATCGTTGTCCATCGTCTTCGGGATCGCGACGACCGGTACGCCCTCGTCGTGCAGCCGCTTGGCGTAGCTGAGCGTGTCGTCCCCGCCGATCGGAATCAGGACGTCCACGCCGACGTGCTCGAGGTTGCGCAGCACGTCCTTCGTCAGGTCGTTGATGGGCTCGTCGTAGCCGCTCAGGTGCGCAGGCACGCGCTCCCTGGGAACGTGGCTCGGCCGAGAGCGCGAGGTGTGAAGGAAGGTGCCTCCGGTACGGCCGGCGCGGTTGACGATCGCTTCGGAGAGGGGCTGGACGTGGTCGGAGTTGTCGGCCTTGGCCTCGGGCACATAGTCCATGAGACCTGCCCAGCCGTGCCGGATGCCGACCACGCGGTATCCGTCACGCAAGGCGCGAATCGTGATCGCGCGGATGGCTGGATTCAGCCCCGGCACGTCGCCGCCGCCAGTGAGAATCCCTATCGTACGCAGCGTTCCCGCCATCCGTCCTCTCCGTGCTTCAGTCCGGTCGTGTTGTTGCGCGCGGCTTCCCCTCAGCGCCTCAAGAACCAGATGATGAGCGTCAGCACGAGCGAAACGTCTGCATCACTTCCCTTCGGCCGCAAGCGCGCGGCACAGTTCCCGCAGGCGGGCGCGTTCGGCATCGCCGATCCCGCCGGGATCGAAACGGTAGCGCTGATGCAGCCGGAGCGCCTCGCCGACCTTGTCGCGCGTCGCGGGATCGAGCAGGTGCGCGGCCTGCTGTAACCAGGACGAAAGCGGCGTGCCTTCGGCGCGCGCTGCAAGGCGTTGGGAGAGCGCGCGCTCGAGCGCGTAGAACTCGGAGTCAGCCCCGGGCCAGGCGCGCGCGGGCCGCACTGGCGCAATCAGATCGCGCACCACGCGCCGGCCGCGCAGGACTCGCCAGGCAAGGACCGCGATCAGCAGCGCGAGCACGACGTACCACGCGTCGCTCGCGCGCAGCTCACCGCGCTGCGACCAGCGGAACGCCGCCCAGCGCGCGAGGTCGGCGAGCTTTTCCCAGGCGGGCGCGAATTGCTCCTCTTCCTCGAACCAGGCGGGCGGCGTGGTGTCGAGATCGACCCAGCGGGTGCCGGTCCACGCCCGCGCCCAGGCGTGGGCGTGGCGCGCGCGGACTACGTAGGCTTCCTCGAGCGGGCTGTATTCCATCACCGCAAACCCGGTCGAGTAGCGCGACGGGACGCCGGCAGCGCGCAGCAGCAGCGCGGTGGCCGCGGCGAAGTATTCGCAATGGCCCGAGCGCGTGTTGCGCAGGAAGTCGGCAAGCGCACTCGTGCCTTCTTTCGGCGGCTGTTCGCGCCAGATCGAATAGGAAAAGCCCGCGAAATAGGCTCGCACCCGGCGCAGCGCCTCGTCGGCGGAAAGGCCGGCGAGCCCGAGTTCGGCGGCGATGGCATCGAGCACCTCGCGCTCGGGCACCGGCACATGCAGGTCCTCCCGGCCGGGCGGCGCCATGGTGTCGGCCGAGCCCGCCGCGTCGGCCTCGTATTCGATCCATTCGCCCGTGAGTTCGGCGAGCACGGCGCCGAGCGCATTGCGTTTGACGCTGGAGGCGCCGAGCCCGGTGATGCGTGCAGTCGCTGACGGCAACGCGAGCAGAATTCGGCCGCGCTCTGCGCGCACGGCGATGCGCGCGCTCCACTCGGGCTCGGCCGCGGCGAGTCGCCAGGTGAGGCCGCCGGGCTCGGGTGCGATGGCCTCCATGGGCGCGGCGCGCGCGAGCCAGGTCGTGCCGACGTAGGTGTTGTAACTCGAGCGGTGCAGCAGCCGGACGCGCCCGGCGCTCGCCTGCGGCACGTATACGCGCATCAGGATCGCGTCGCGCAGCTTGAGCTTGCCGATCGATCCGATGTCGGTCGTGGTGCGGTACGGATCGCCCGCAAAGCCGCGCAGGTACCATTCCGCGACCCATGCTTCGAAGCGCGTCTGAAGATCCGCAAGCCCGGCATGGCCCGCGTAGCCGCCCGCCGCGCCGGCTGCGAGCATGAGTACCCAGGCCGCCACGGGAGCGTGCGCGGGACGCGAGGCGAACAACCCCCAGGCGACGGCGACGACGACGCCGATGAAATACCCCGGCCCGCTCGCGTTGGCCGCACCGGCGGCGAGCAGCACCACCGCGACGTAGGGTGCGCTCGTATCGATGAGCGGGTCCCGGATCGCCGGGTTTTCGCGCTTGAGCTTGCGCAAGTAGCGAAACAGCGCCGAAAGCGGCACGCGGCCGCTTTCGGACACCATCTGCGCAAGCAGGATCGGCGCGAGCGCCGCCGGCAGCCACTGGAACGCGGCGAGAATGCCGTGCGCGACGCCGCGGTTGATGGCGAGCAGCACCGTGAGCCCGACGAACAGGGTCGCGCACAGGTCGGCGATTCGCGCGTGCTCGGTTGCGCCGAGATCGAAGCGCAGGCTCGCGCGGCGCGCCGCTTCCAGCGCCACGGCGAGCGCGAGCGCCGGAATCCAGTTGCCGGATTGCCAGCCCCAGAAAAGGACGCTCGCCCCGACAAGGTACGGCGGCGCGGCGATCATCGCAGCCCCGCCAACCCGCGCTCGATTTCGCCCGGATGCAGCACGCGCAGGCCGGCTTCACGCCTGGGCGGAGCGTCACCGGGCGCGCATACGAGCAGCGCGCGCACTTCGAGACCGCTTGCGCGCGCCGCGGCGACGAACCGGCGCCGCGGTTCGTCCCAGGCGAGCAGCACCGCGATGATGCTGGAAAGCGCTCCTCGCTTTGCGAGCACGGCGGCGCCGAGCGCCTCGAACCGCGCCGGCGGCGAAGCGGCCACCGCGGCAAGCACTTCGAGCATGTGCTCGGCGTGCAACTGCCCGCGCCCGGCGGTGTAGGTGCTGACCTCGCCGCTGACGAACAGCAGGTCGAGCAGGCATTCGCGCGTATCGATCGTGTAGACGAAGGACGCGGCGAGCGCGACCGCGTCTTCGAACGCCGCATCTTCGCCGCGGGCCGATCCGGTATCGAGCACCAGCGCGTGGCGCTCGAAGAACTCGTCCTGGAACTCCTTGACGATCGGCTTTCCGGTGCGCGCGAAGCTCTTCCAGTGCAGGCGCTGCAACGGGTCGCCGGGCCGGTAATCGCGCAGCGAAAGGAATTCCTCCGAATCCCCGACCGAGGCCGCGAGCGAGACTCCGCCCTGCTGGAACCGGCGCGCGCCGGGGAGCGCGAGCGCGGGGATCCGGTAGCGCTTCGGCAGCGCGATGACGCGCGCCGCGAGCGGCACCCGCACCAGCCCCTTCATCAGTCCCAGCGGATCGGTGCGGGCGACGCTCAGGCCGACAAGCTCGATCCTGCCGCGCCGGCGCGGCAGGAATCCAAGGCGCACCGAGTGCGACTGCCCGCTCGCGAGCGCGGGCAGAGGCGCTTCCTCGGCCGCGTCCGGCACGCGGCGCTCGATCAGCCAGCGCCAGCGGAAATAGCCGACCGAGCGATCGAACCAGTTGCGGCGCTCCTCGCCCGGCTCGCGCGCGGCGCGCCATTCCTCGAAGCCGGGTCGCGGGTCGCCGAAACGCTCGGCAAGCGTCGCTCCCGAAAGCGTCGCCGATCCGCGGTTGGACACCGTGACGCGGTAGACAAAGCGCTCGCCCGCGGTCGCGTAGCGCGGGATGTCGCGACTCACCTCGAGCCGCGCCCGGAAAAAGAGGCTTGCGGCGTAGGCGAGGACGAGCAGCGCGGCAAGGAACGTGAACGCCTGCGCGGTCAGCGTCTGGTTGAGGTCGATGCCTGCCGCGCCCGCGGCGCCCGCGGTGCCGAACAGCAGCCAGCCTGCGCGCGTGAGCCGCTCGCGCAGCCAGTGGTCCAGGGCGCTGAACGCCCGCAGCGAGCGGTAGATCGCCCGTCTCACGACGGGACCTTCACCTCGCGCAGGACGTCGGCGACGAGCGCCTGGCCGGTGGCGCCCGCGAATTTCGCCTGCGGGTCGAACACGATGCGGTGCGCGAGCACCGTGACCGCGAGCTCATGCACGTGCTCGGGGCGCACGAACTCCTCGCCGTCGAACAGCGCCAGCGCCTTCGCGGCGTGCGCGAGCGCGATCGAGGCGCGCGGTCCGCAGCCGAGCTGCACCTGCGGCGCAAGGCGGGTGCGGCGCACCAGCTCGACGATGTAATGCCGCAGCTCGCCGGCCATGCGCACCCGGCGCACGCGCTCCTTGAGCGCGATCGCCTCCTCGCGCGTCGCCACCGGCGCGAGGCGCGCCAGCGGATGGCCGAGTTCCTGCGCGGCGAGCACTTCGGCCTCGGTGTCGCCATCGACGTAGCCGAGCGCGAGGCAGAGCGCAAAGCGGTCCATCTGCGCCTCGGGCAAGGGGTAGGTGCCGCGGAATTCGACCGGGTTCTGCGTCGCGACGACGAAGAAGAGTTCATCCATCGGATGCGTGCGCCCCTCGACCGAAACCTGGCCCTCGGCCATGACCTCGAGCAGCGCCGACTGCGTTCGCGGGGAAGCGCGGTTGATCTCATCCGCAAGCAGGATCGAGGTGAACACCGGTCCCTCGCGGAACTCGAACTCCTGGTTTTTCTGGTTGAAGACGGACACGCCGAGGATGTCGGAGGGCAGGAGGTCCGGGGTGAACTGCACGCGCGCGAACTTCGCGCCGATCGAGGCGGCGAGGCTTTTCGCGAGCGTGGTCTTGCCGGTGCCGGGGTAGTCGTCGATGAGGACGTGGCCGCCGGAGGCGAACGCGGAGAGGAGCTTGCGCACCGCCTGGTGCTGCCCGCGCATCACCGTTTCGATATTGGCCGCGATCCGCTCGAAAAGCGCCTGCGCATCGCGCGCGGAGAGCGCAGCTTGCGGGGCGGCGGCGTCCATTGGAGCATAGTGTACGATGCCGCGCGTTGCCGGGCTTTGCCTTACGAACCGGCCGAGATCGATCGGCTGGTCGCGATGCCCGCGCTACAGGCGCGCGGCGAGTTCGGCGCCTTCGAGCATCGCGCGCTTGGCGTCGAGCTCGCCCGCCTCCTTCGCGCCGCCGATGAGGTGCGCCGTCCTGCCGCGGCGCTCGAGCGCAGGCGCGAGCGCGCGCTGCGATTCCTGGCCGGCGCACACGATCACCGTATGGGCGGGCACGACGACTTCGGCTCCGTCCAGGGCGACGCGCACCCCGGTGGCGTCGATGCGCCGGTATTCGATCCCTTTCAGCATGCGGACTCCATTGCGCACCAGCTCGGCACGGTGCACCCAACCGGTCGTTCGGCCGAGCGTGTGGCCAAAGGGCGTGTGCGAGCGCTTGAGCATGGTGATGTGGTGGGCCGGGCGCGGCGCTTCGCGCTCGGCCGGATCGAGGCCGCCGGGAACGGTGCGGTCCGCAGTGATGCCCCAGTGGCGCGAGAACTCCGCGGGCTCGAGGCTCGAGCGGCTGGAGCGCTCGAGCAGGTACAGCGCGACATCGAAGCCGATCCCGCCCGCGCCGAGGATCGCGACGTTCTCGCCGATCTGCGCCTGTCCCGAGAGCGCATCCACGTAGCCGATCACGTTTGCGCCGTCGATGCCGGGAATCCGCGGCTTGCGCGGCTCGATCCCGGTGGCAAGCACGATTTCGTCGAACTGCGCAAGTTCTGCTTCTTCCGCGGCATGCCCGAGACTGAGTTTCGCGCCCGCGCGGCGCAGCCGCTCGGCATAGTAGGCGATCGATTCGGCGAACTCCTGCTTTCCCGGGATTCTCTTTGCCAGGTTGAACTGGCCGCCGAGGTGCGCCGATTTCTCGAACAGCACCACTTCGTGGCCGCGCTCGGCGGCGACCGAGGCGCAGGAAAGGCCCGCCGGGCCGCCTCCCACGACGGCGACGCGCCTGCGGCGCGCGCTCGGCGCGTACACGAGCTTCGTCTCGCGGCCGGCGCGCGGATTGACCACGCAGCTCGCCGGCTGGCCGATGAAATAATGATCGAGGCAGGCCTGGTTGCACGCAATGCAGATGTTGATCGCGGCGCGGTCGCCGGCCCGCGCCTTGTTGGCGAATTCGGGATCGGCGAGCAGCGCGCGCGCGAGCGACACCATGTCGGCGTCGCCCCGGGCGATGATCGCCTCGGCGATCTCGGGCGCGTTGATCCGGTTCGAGGCCACGACCGGAATGCGCACCGTCTCCTTGAGCCTGCGCGTCGCCCAGGCGAAGCCGCCGCGCGGCACCGCCTGCGCGATAGTCGGAATTCTCGCCTCGTGCCAGCCGATCCCGGTGTTGAGCAGTGTCGCGCCGGCGGCCTCGATTGCCCGCGCCACCGTGGCGATGTCGTCGCCGGAAAGCCCGCCTTCGACGAGGTCGAGCGCCGAAATGCGGTACACCAGAATGAAATCGGGCCCGGCGGCGGCGCGGATGCCGCGCACGATCTCGCAGGCAAAGCGCATGCGGTTTTCGAGCGTGCCGCCCCACTGGTCGGCGCGCTGGTTGGTGCACGGCGCGAGGAACTGGGTGATCAGGTATCCCTCGGAGCCCATCACTTCGACCCCGTCGTAGCCCGCCTCCTGCGCGAGGCGCGCCGCGTTCACGAAGTCCGCGATCGTCTGCGCGATCTCCGCCGGGCTCATCGCGCGCGGCGGGTTCGGATTGATCGGCGCCTTGGTCGCCGAGGGGGCGGCGATCCGTCCGTGATAGCCGTAGCGCCCCGCGTGCAGGAGCTGCAGCGCGATGCGTCCGCCCGCGGCGTGCACCGCCCGCGGGATCACGCGATGGCGGTCGCGATCCGCAGGCGTCGAGACTTGCGCGCGGTGCGGACCGAGCTCTCCGGCATCGTTCGGCGAAAACCCCCCCGTGACAAGCAGCGCGGCGCCGCCGCGCGCGCGCTCGGCATAGAACGCGGCGAGCCGCTCCATGCCGTCGGGCCGCGCCTCGAGCCCGGTGTGCATCGAGCCCATGAGAATGCGGTTCGGCAGCCGCACCGAACCCAGATCCAGCGGCCGAAACAGATGTGGATAAGCGGGCATTTGATTGCCGATTCTAGCTGCGCGTGACGAAGACGGTGCCGAGCAGGATGAGGACGCCGCCCGCGAGCGCCGCGGGCGGGAGCGCTTCGCCGAGAAATAGCGCGCCCCAGAGAAGCCCGAATAGCGGAATGAGATAGGTCACGGTGAGCGCGCGCGTCCCGCCCACATCGGCGATGAGGCGAAAGTACAGCAGGAATGCCACCGCGCTCGCGAGGAGCGCGAGGCCGAGCACGTTTGCGACGACGAGCGGCGAGGGCGCGGCGAGCGGCGGCAGCACGGGCAGCAGCGGCAGCAGGAACACGGCCGCCGCGAGCTGGTTGCCGACCGCGATGCCTTGCGGGGGCGCGCCGGCGCCCCAGCGCTTGATCAGCACGCCGGTGAGGCCGTATCCGCAGCAGGCACCGAGCGACGCGCCGACCGCCCAGCCGAACATCGGCCCGGCGTCGATTCCCGCGGGCCGCGTCACGAGGGCCACCCCGCTCGCCCCGATCACGAGCCCGGCAAGCTTGCGCGCGCTTACCCGCTCGCCCGCCAAGAGCGCGCCGAAGGCAAGGCCGAACATGGGCGCCGTGGCGTTCAGAATCGCAAGCAGCGACGCGGGCAGGTGCATCGCGGCAAAGGCGTACAGCGCGAACGGTACCGCCGAGTTGACGAGCCCCACCAAGGCATACAGCCGCCAGTGCTCGCGCAGGCGCGGATCGAACCCGGTCGCCCGGAACCACGCGGCGAGCGCCAGGCCGCCGAGAAGCACGCGCGACTCCGCAGTGGCGATCGGCCCGAGCACCGGGGCCGCGACGCGCATGAAAATGAAGGAGCCGCCCCAGATTGCGGCGAGGAGAACGAGGCGGCCGTAATCGGCCGGCCTCATTCAGCGGGGCGCTTCTCGATTTCGAGGAGTTTCTTCTTGCGCCCCACGCCCCAGGCGTAGCCGCCGAGGCCACCGTCGGAGCGCAGCGCGCGGTGACACGGAATGATGATCGCGGCAGGATTGGCGCCGCAGGCGCTGCCCACCGCGCGCTGCGCGCCGGGGCTGCCGATCGCGCGCGCGATCTCGGCGTAGCTGCGCGTCTCGCCGCGCGGAATGCGCCGCAGCTCCTCCCACACCTTGCGCTGAAATGCGGTGCCGCGCACGTCCACCGGAACCCGGGCGAGCGAAGTCTCGCCGCGCAGGAAATCGGCAATCGACTTTCTCACACCGGCAAGGGCGCGCGCATCTTCGACCAGCTCGGCTTCGCTGAATTCCTCAGCCAGGAGCCTGCGAAGCTTCCGCGGGCTCTCGCCCAGCTTGATCGAGCACACGCCCCGATCGGTCGCGGCGACCAGCACCACGCCGAGCGCGGTGCCGAACGCCGTGTACAGAATCCTCATCCCCTTGCCCCTGGCGCGGTAGTCGCGCGCGGCCATCCCCAGCCGCGCCGCCGCGCTCTCGTAGAAGCGCGACACCGAGCCGTACCCGGCCTCGAACAGCGCGTCGGTGACGCGGCTCCCGTTCGCCAGGTGGCGCTTTGCCGCCTCGAGCTGCGACTCGCGCTGGTAGTCCTTCGGCGACAGCCCGAACGCTTCCTTGAAGCGGCGCTGCAGGTGAAAGGGGCTTGCGCCGACGGCGCGCGACAGTTCTTGCAGCGTGACACGCTCGCCGCTTCGCGCATCGAGGTAGGCCCGGGCCCTGGTTGCGAGTGTCTGCATGGCGCGACTGTAGCGGCCCGCGGCCGGCCTGACTATCCGATTCTTGCTCAGCCGGACATGGTGAGGCCGCCCGAGACGCTCAGCACCTGGCCGGTGATGTAGGCGGCCTCGTCGGAGGCGAGGAAACAGACGATTCCCGGCATATCTTCGGGCTGCCCGACGCGCTTGAGCGGGATCGCGCGCACGAGCGCCTCCATCACCTTGCGGCCGGCCTCGCCTTCGCCGGCGAACCCGCGCAGGATCGGGGTGTCGGTGGGCCCGGGACAGACGACGTTGAGCGTCACGCCCTTGCGCGCCATTTCGCGCGCGAGCGTCTTGGTGAGCGAGACGATCGCGCCCTTGCACGCCGAGTACACCGCTTCGCCCGAGGAGCCGACCCGCGCGGCGTCCGAAGCGATGTTCACCACGCGGCCGGCGCCGCGCGCAGCCATCTGCGGCAGCACGAGGTGGTGCATGTTGAGCGGCCCGCGCAGATTGACGGCAATGAGCGGCTCCCAGTCCTCGGGCCTGGTGTCGATGAAATTCTGGAACCGGTCCCAGCCGGCGTTATTGACGAGCACGTGCACCTCGCCCGCGGATTCGAGTGCGCGCTTCGCCGCTGCGTAGTCCGCGACGTCGAAGACGAGCGTCCGCCCGCCGATTTCGGCCGCGACCCGGTTCGCCGCGGCACCATCCCGGTCGGCGACCAGCACGTTGGCGCCCTCCTCGGCAAAGCGCCGGCAGATCGCGGCGCCGATCGCCCCGCCGCCGCCGGTCACGAGCACCGTCTTGCCGCGGATTCCCTTCATGCCCTGGGCCGCTTGTCGATCACGCGTTTTGCCTTGCCGATCGAGCGCTCGATCGAGCTGATCGGCACCAGCTTCACATCGGCCGTCACGCCGATGTAGGACTTGATGTTGTGCTTCAACTCGGCAGTCGCGCCGGAATCGGCCGCACCGGGAGCAAGCTCGACGAGAACCGTCAGGTGATCGAGGGGTCCGTCCTTGCTCACTTCGAGCACGTAATGCGGGCTGAGCTCGGGCTGCTTGAGGATCATCTCCTCGATCTGCGTGGGGAACACGTTCACGCCGCGGATGATGAGCATGTCGTCCGAGCGTCCGGTGATCTTTTCCATGCGCCGCATGGTGCGCGCGGTGCCTGGCAACAGGCGCGTGAGGTCGCGCGTGCGGTAGCGGATCACGGGAAGCGCTTCCTTGGTGAGCGAGGTGAGCACCAGTTCGCCCATCTCGCCCTCGGGAAGCACGGCGCCGGTCTGCGGATCGATCACTTCGGGGTAGAAATGGTCCTCCCAGATCGTGAGCCCGTCCTTCGTTTCGATGCATTCCTGCGCCACCCCGGGGCCGATCACTTCGGAAAGCCCGTAGATGTCGATCGCCTCGAGCGAGGTGCGCGCCTCGATCTGCTTGCGCATTTCGTTGGTCCACGGCTCGGCGCCGAAGATGCCGACGCGGAGCGAGGATTTTTTCGGATCGAGGCCCTGGCGCTCCATCTCGTCGGCGATCGCGAGCATGTAGCTCGGCGTCACCATGATGACCTCCGGCTTGAAATCGGCGATGAGCTGCACCTGGCGCTCGGTCATGCCGCCCCCGAGCGGGATCACCGCGAGCCCGAGCCGCTCGGCGCCGTAATGCGCTCCGAGCCCTCCGGTGAAAAGCCCGTAGCCGTAGGCGACATGCACCTTGTCGCCGGGCCGCGCCCCGGCGGCGCGAATCGAGCGTGCCATCACGTGCGTCCACGTGTCGATGTCTTTTGCCGTATACCCGACTACGGTGGGCTTGCCGGTCGTTCCCGAGGAGGCGTGTATCCGCACCACCCGGTCCATCGGTACCGCAAACATGCCGAAAGGATAGGTCTCGCGCAGATCGGCTTTCGCCGTGTAGGGAAACCGCTGCAGGTCGGCAAGCGACTTGAGATCGTCCGGCTTCGCCCCGGCGGCGTCGAACTTCCTGCGGTACTGCGCGACGTTTTCGTAGGCGTGGCGCAGCGACCACCGCAGCCGCTCGAGCTGCAGCGTTTTCAGCTCGGTGGGCGTCGCCTTTTCGATCGGTTCGAGGGGAAACGTCTTCATGGCCCTGCTCCCTGAGGATTGACCCAATGGCCGCGGATCGTGGTCGAGCGGCCGCGAAAGGTCGCCACGACCGCGCCGCCCTGGTTTTCCACGCGGACCTCGTACACCCCGGCGCGGCCGGCGCGCGCCAGTTCGACCGCGGTCGCGGTCAGCACGTCGCCGCTGCGGGCGGGCGAGAGGAAATCGATCGAACAGCTCGCCGCCACCGCGAGCTGGTTGTGGCTGTTGCACGCGTAGCCGAAGGCCGCGTCGGCGAGCGCGAAGATCATGCCGCCGTGGCAGGTCTGGTACGCGTTCAGCATGTCGCGCGTGACGCGCATCGAAAGCCGCGCGCAGCCGGGGCGCACTTCCTCGACTTTCATTCCGAGGAGCTTCGCCGCCCGGTCCCCTGCCCACATCGCCTCGGACGCGGCCTGGGCGAGTTTGTGCCGATCCATCAAAAAAAGCTTACACCATAGGACCCGAAGAACCACGACGCGCTGCGGAGCGGCGATGCCCGCCGCACCGCACCGCAAACGCTCGGGAAAGACAATAGAATTAACCATGGTCAAGGTCTGGTCGATCGACGGCATCACGCCGGTGGTGGATCCGTCGGCGTACGTGCATCCGAGCGCCGTGCTGATCGGCGATGTCATCGTGGGGCCCGGCGTGTACATCGGGCCCGCGGCCTGCCTGCGCGGCGACTTCGGGCGCATCGTGATCGAGAAGGGCGCGAACATCCAGGACACCTGCGTCCTGCACGCCTTTCCCGACCGCGACCTCGTGGTCGAGGCCGACGGCCACGTCGGGCACGGGGCGATCCTGCACGGCTGCGTGGTGAGGAGAAACGCGTTGATCGGCATCAACGCGGTGGTGAACGATCACGCCGAGGTGGGCGAATCGGCGATTGTCGCGGCTTGCGCCTTCGTCAAGGCCGATTTCGTGGTGCCGCCGCGCACGCTCGCCGCCGGGATCCCGGCCCGGGTGGTGCGCGAACTCAAGGCGAACGAGCTTGCCTGGAAGAAGGATTCGACGCGGCAGTACCAGGAACTCGCCGTGCGCAGCCTCGCCACGATGCGCGAGGCGGTGGCGCTCGCCGCGGCGGAACCCGGCCGCAAGCGGATCGCGGTCGGCGATGACGTGATTCCGCTTGCGGCGATGAAACGGAGAAAGCCGTGAGCGCACGCGCGCTGCTGATCATCGACATCCAGAACGACTATTTTCCGGGTGGAAAGATGGAGCTCGAAGGCGCCGCCGCCGCAGCCGGGAAGGCGCGCGAGGCGCTCGCGGCGTTTCGCGCCAGGGGCCTGCCGGTATTCCACGTGCGCCACCTTTCGGTACGTCCCGGTGCCACGTTCTTTCTCCCCGGCACCGAGGGCACGGAGATCCACGCGGCGGTCCGGCCCGCAGCGGGCGAACCGGTGATCGAAAAGAATTTTCCGAACAGCTTTCGCGCCACCGACCTCAAGGAGCAGCTCGAGCGCGCCGGGGTGAAGGAGCTGGTAGTCGCCGGCATGATGACGCACATGTGCGTCGATGCGAGCGTGCGGCAGGCGAGCGATTACGGGTTCGGCGTCGCGCTGCTTGCCGATGCCTGCGCCACGCGGACGCAGAAGTACGGCGGCGAAACGGTGCCCGCGCGCCAGGTGCACGCGGCGTTCCTTGCCGCGCTCAACGGCGCCTACGCCAAGGTCGCCCCCGCGGAAGAGATTCTCAAGTCGCTTCAGGAGCTTCCATGAGCTACGAATTCATCACCACCGCGGTGAAAGGCCGCGTCGCCCTCATCACGCTCAATCGTCCCAAGCAGCTCAACGCGCTCAACGCGAAGCTGATGCAGGAGCTCGCGGCGGCGCTCTACGGGTTCGACGCCGACGACGGCATCGGCGCGATCGTCCTCACCGGAAGCGAAAAGGCGTTCGCCGCCGGCGCCGACATCGGCGCGATGAAGGACTGGGACTTTCTCGAGGTGTACAAGTCGGACTACGTCACGCGCGACTGGGAGCACATCCGCAACATCCGCAAACCCGTCGTCGCCGCGGTCGCCGGCTACGCGCTCGGCGGCGGCTGCGAGCTCGCGATGATGTGCGACATCGTGATCGCGGCCGAGAGCGCGAAGTTCGGCCAGCCCGAGATCAATCTCGGCACCTTCCCGGGCGCGGGCGGCACGCAGCGCCTGCCGCGCGCGGTCGGCAAGGCAAAGGCGATGGATCTGTGCCTCACCGCGCGCATGATGGATGCCGAAGAAGCAGAGCGCGCCGGGCTCGTCTCGCGCGTCGTGCCGGCCGAGAAGGTTGTCGAGGAGGCGATGGCGGTTGCGGAGAAGATTGCCTCGTACTCGGCCCCGGTCACGATCATGGTGAAGGAGGCGATCAACCGCGCCTACGAAACCACGCTCGCCGAGGGCGTGCGGTTCGAGCGGCGGCTCTTTCACGCCACCTTCGCGCTCGCCGACCAGAAGGAAGGCATGGCGGCGTTCGTCGAGAAGCGCAAGCCGGACTTCAAGCACCGGTAGGCACTGCGAGGCTCCCGCCGCTCGCCTTTGCGTCAACCCCAACGCCCGATTCCGAACTTCGCGCTTTGCGAACGATCTACCGATAGGCATCTGCCGGCATATCGGCGGCTCTACTATTGGATCGTTGCATCCATACATGGATCGTTCTAGCATCTCCGCAACGCGGTTGAACTCAAGGTTATGCGGCTTCAGACTGAGGTCGCCCGAAATGGCACAATCTCGGCATGGATGTCGAGATCGTCGGCGATATCACTGTCATTGAGACCATTGCGCGAGGTCGAGGCATCCATGATCTCAAGCGCCTACGCAGGAATTACGGCAGAGGCCAGTGGCGAAAGGTGAAAGGAATCGCCCGAGTGCGCCTACCCAACGGGCACATCCGGCTCGCCGAGCTCCACTGGTACGAAGCGCACGGGATCGGCAAACGAGAAATCAAGCGCAAACGCTACCTGGACTAACGGCTATGACACGACGCAAATCTCGCACAACACACTTCGCGGTCTGCGTGGACAATCGCGGTTATCCCGCCTCGCTGGAACTGCACAAGATCTACCGCGTCCTGCCCGACGAAGACGCAGAGGCGGAAGGCGACATCCGCGTAATCGACGAAAGCGGCGAGGACTATCTGTATTCCGCAAGCCGCTTCGTGGAAATCGAGCCCCCGCAAACGGTACGCCGCTCGCTCCTGCATGCGAGCAAAGCCGCATAACAGCGCAGCCCACGCAGACGCGCGCGGAAGCGCCGTGCCTCGCAACGGCCGGTGGCTTGCGCGCGATTGTGGCTGCGGACGTTATGCCGCGAAGAGGACGGGCGTAGAATAGCCGCCCATGGGAGACGCAGCGCGCCATCTGCTGAAGTCCTTTGAGGCGTTGTCCGAGGCCGACCGACGCGAGGTCTTGGAGCAACTGCTTCGTC
>CAZXAR010000030.1:0-26470 GCA_964638135.1 uncultured Enterobacteriaceae bacterium
CGCCGAAGGCGCGCATCGTCTGGCGCCGCTCGACCGAAAGGTGCTCGGGCATGATCAGCACCATCCGGTAGCCGCGGATCGCCGCTGCCATCGCGAGCGCAATGCCGGTATTTCCCGAGGTCGGCTCGATCAGGGTGTCGCCCTTGCGGATGGCGCCGCGCTCCTCGGCGCGCCGGATCATCGAAATCGCCGGCCGGTCCTTGACCGATCCGGCCGGGTTGTTGCCCTCGAGCTTCGCCAGAAGCACGTTTCCCGCCTTCTCGCTCTCCGCGCCCGGCAGCCGCTGCAGGCGCACCAGCGGGGTATCGCCGATGAAGTCCTCGATCGTCTTCTTCATCGCTTGAGCAGGTCCCTGACGTACGCCGCGACCCCTTGTTCCACCGTCATGAAGTCGCCCGGGTAGCCCGCGCCGCGCAGCTGCGCGAGATCGGCCTGCGTGAAGCTCTGGTACTTGCCGACGAGTTGCGGCGGGAACGGAACGTATTCGATCAGTCCCTGCGCAACGAGTTCGCCGAGCGCGAGACGGGTTTCGCCGCGCGCCTCGCGAACCGTGTTGATGACCGCAGAGGCCACGTCGTTGAAGCTCTGCCCCCTGCCCGTGCCGCAGTTGTACACGCCCGAGAGTTCCGGATGCTCCAGGAAATGAAGGTTGACGTTCACCGCGTCGTCGACATGGACGAAATCGCGCCGCTGCTCGCCGTCCGTGTAGCCGTCGGAGCCGACGAACAGCCGCACCCGGCCTTCGCCGACGAGCTGATTGAAAGCATGGAATGCGACCGAGGCCATGCGCCCCTTGTGCGCTTCGTTCGGGCCGTAGACATTGAAGTAGCGCAGGCCGGCGATCTGGCCGGTGCGTGCGGCAAGCCTGCGGCGCACGTACTGGTCGAACAGGAACTTCGAATAGCCGTAGATGTTGAGCGGCGCCTCGTTGGACCGCTCCTCGGAGAAATTGCGGCCCGCGCCGTACACCGCCGCCGAGGATGCGTACACGAAGGGCACCTCCTCGTCCTGGCACCAGTCGAGCAGCGTTCGCGAATAGCGGTAGTTGTTCTCCATCATGTAACGGCCGTCGGCAAGCATCGTGTCCGAGCACGCGCCCTGGTGCAGCACCGCGTCCACCGCGCCGTCGAACTGGTTCGCCGCCAGGCGCTCGAGGAAATCGCGCTTGTCGAAGTAGTCCTCGATTTCGCAATTCGCGAGGTTGCGGAACTTGTCCGCGTTCTGCAGATTGTCGACTGCGAGAATGGAGCGCATACCCTCGCGGTTGAGCGCCGCAACCAGGTTCGAGCCGATGAAGCCGGCAGCGCCGGTGACCACGTAATACATGGGAGTTCCCTATTCGAACACTTCTTTTCGCGTCGCGACGGCGACGCCAAGCTTGCCGACCACGATACCCGCGGCGCGGTTGGCAACGCGTACAGCCTGATCGAGGCGCAATCCCGCTCCGAGCATCGCGCCAAGTGCCGCAATCACGGTGTCGCCCGCGCCGCTGACATCGTACACCTCGCGCGCCCGGGCTCTGACGTGCATCGCGCCGCGCGCGGTGTACAGCGTCATCCCCTGCTCGGCACGCGTGAGCAGCAGCGCCTCGAGACCGAGGCCGCGCCGGAGCGACTGCGCCCGCCGCTCGAGATCCGATTCGCTTTTCCATGCGCCTACCACTTCGCGCAGTTCGGCACGGTTCGGCGTCATGACGTGGGCTCCCTTGTAGCGCGAATAATCGTCGCCCTTGGGATCGACCAGCACCCTTGCACCCGCGGCGCGCGCGCTCCGGATCATGCGCGCGATGTGCGTCAGGCCGCCCTTGCCGTAATCGGACAGGATCACGACGTTGCACGCCGGCAGCGCCGCCTCGAACTCGTTGAACTTCGAGGCCAGCACCTCGCGCGACGGCACGGTTTCGAAATCGATCCGCAGCAGCTGCTGCTGGCGCCCGATGACCCGCAGCTTGACGGTCGTCGGAATCGAGCCGTCGCGGTGCAGGCTTGCCCGCACGCCCGTCTTTTCGACCAGCGCGGCGAGCTTCTCGCCCGCCTCGTCGCGGCCCACCACCGAGAGCAGCCGAGTGCGCGCGCCGAGGGCGACGCAATTGTGGGCGACGTTGGCGGCGCCGCCCGGCCGGGTCTCCTCGCGTTCGATCAGGACCACCGGCACCGGCGCCTCGGGCGAGATGCGCGATACCTCGCCGAACCAGTACCGGTCGAGCATCACGTCGCCGACCACCAGCACCTGCGCCTTGCGCATGTCGGGGCTTTTCATGCGCCCCTGCCGATCGGAAAGTACTCCAGTCCGTGCGCCTTTACCGCCTCGGGATCGTAGAGGTTGCGGCCATCGAAGATGGCGGGCGTTCCGAGCCGGCGCGCGAGTTCGGCAAAATCCGGGCTCCGGAATTCCTGCCACTCGGTGACGATGGCAAGCGCATCGCAGTCCGACACGCATTCGAGCGCCGTATCGACGATTTCGACGCGCGGCTCGTCACGGAAAATCCGCCGCGCTTCGGCCCGCGCCACCGGATCGTAGGCGCGGATCGCCGCGCCGGAGGCAAGCAGTTCCGCGATCAGCGCGCGGCTCGGCGCCTCGCGCATGTCGTCGGTGTTCGGCTTGAAGGCAAGACCCCAGAGCGCGAAGCGCCTGCCCGCGAGATCGGCGCCGAAGCGCGCCCGGATCTTTTCCGCGAGCAGCCGCTTCTGCACCTCGTTCGCGCGCTCCACGGCCGCCAGCACCCCCAGCGGCCGTCCGGCCTCCTCCGCCGTACGCTGCAGCGCCTTCACGTCCTTCGGAAAGCACGAGCCGCCGAAGCCGGCGCCGGCATAGAGAAATTGGTAGCCGATCCGCGGGTCCGAGCCGATGCCGCGGCGCACTTCCTCGATGTCCGCCCCCAGGCGCTCGGCGAGGTTCGCCAGTTCGTTCATGAACGAGATGCGCGTGGCGAGCATGGCGTTGGCGGCGTACTTCGTCAGTTCGGCCGAGCGCACGCGCATCAGCATCAGGCGTTCGCGGTTGCGCTGGAACGGCGCGTACAGCTCGCGCAGGAGCGCGCTGGCGCGTTCGTCGTCCGCGCCCACGATGATGCGGTCCGGCCGCATGAAATCCGCGACCGCGTCGCCCTCCTTGAGGAATTCCGGGTTCGAAACCACGCTGAACGCGTGTTTCACTCCGCGCGCGGCAAGCTCCTCGGCGACTGCCTGGCGCACGCGGTCGGCGGTGCCCACCGGGACCGTCGACTTGTTGACGATCACGCGGTAGCCGTCCATATGCCGGCCCACCGCGCGCGCCGCCCCGAGCACGTGCTGCAGGTCGGCGGAGCCGTTTTCGTCGGGCGGAGTGCCCACGGCCACGCATTGCAGCGTTCCATGGCGCACGCTCGCCGCGACATCGGAGGAAAACACGAGCCTCCCGGCGGCGCGGTTCCGGCGCACGATCGGCTCGAGCCCCGGCTCGAAAATCGGGATGCCGCCTTCGTTGAGCGTTCGCACCTTGGCCGCGTCGAGATCGAGGCAGAAAACGTGGTTCCCCATGTCCGCGAGGCACGCGCCGGTGACGAGGCCGACGTAGCCGGTTCCGATGATGGTGACGTTCATTCAGGTCCTTCTTTGGAAGTCATGCTCTCTTCGCGTTCACGGCGCCAGTTCGAATTCCTCGGAGCGGCGCGGGGGATACGTTTCCCAGCCGCCGCACCCCGGGCAGCGCCAGTGGAACTGGCGCGCCTTGAACCCGCAATTCTCGCAGCGGTAGCGCGCCAGTTTGCGGGTATGGCTGTGCACGAGGTTGCGCACCAGCTCGAGGTCGCGCCTGCGCTCGGGGTGCGCATCGCCCACGATCTGCGCTTCGAGAAGGCGGTCGAGGCCGAGCAGCGTGGGGTTGCGGCGCAGCTCGTCCCGCACCAGCTTGTAGGCCGCGCCAGCGCCCTTCTCTTCCAGGGTGTACTGAAAGACGACGTCGAGCAGGTCGAGCGAAGGATAGCGCTCCAGGTACCCCGTGAGCAGGGTGAGACCCTCTTCGAGCCGGCCCACTTCGCGGCAGGCGTCGAGCAGGCGCTGCGCGACCAGCGCCAGATACGCCGGGCTTTGCGCTTCGATGCGCTTCCAGTTCTCGATGGCGCGTTCCGTCGCCCCGGCGGCGCGCTCCAGGTCCCCGAGCAGCATGCTCGCGCGCACGCACCGGCGATGCACCTCGAGCGCGTTCTCGAGCCGCGCGCGCGCCGCGTCCGGCCGCGAATGCGTCGCCTCGGTGGCCGCGAGCTCGCACAGGAAGTGCGCGATTTCGCGCGCCCGCGACTCGCCCGAATCGGATTCGGTGCGGCGCGCCATTTCGATTGCTTTCTGCCACTCCTTCTCGGCCTGGTAGATCTCGAGCAGGTAGCGCCGTGCTTCGACCGCGCGCGGTCCGTCCGCGAGCCGGCCGAAGACGTCTTCGGCCCGATCGAGGATCCCTGCCTTGAGGTAGTCCAGTCCCAGCTCAAACAGCGCATTGGCGCGCTGCTCCGGCGCAAGATCGGCGCGTTCGACCAGGTTCTGGTGCATCCGGATCGCGCGGTCGAATTCGCCGCGGCGCCGGAACAGGCTGCCGAGCGCGAAATGCAGGTCGACCGTCTCGGGGTCCACCTTGACCACCTCGATGAAGGCCTCGATCGCCTTGTCGGGCTGCTCGCTCAGCAGGAAATTCAGCCCGCGGAAGTACGACCGCGGCAGGGCGCGCGATTCGCGCAGCAGGTGCCGGATGTCGATGCGCGCGGCAAGCCAGCCAAGGCCGAAAAACAGCGGAAAGCCCAGCAGCCACCAGTACTCGAATTCCATCGTTCGGGCGCGCGCGAGCGGTTGTGCCGGGTCTCAGCCTTCGGCCGCGGGCGGATGCACTGCGGCCGAGGGTTCGTCGCGGCTCCCCGCGCGCGCCGCGCGCTCCAGCCTGCCGATTTCCCGGCGCTGGCGAATCAGCATGCCGACCGCCGCCAGCAGGCCGAGAAGCGCCCCGCCCGCGAAGAAAGCAAGCAACAGCGCAATGAGCGGGATTTGCCAGCCGAGATCGAAATAGAAGCGCAGCGTCACCGGTTCCGTGTTCTTCGCCGCGAAGGCGAGCAGGAACAGGAAAATGGCCAGCCGGATTGCCCAGGTGAGGACGCGCATGCTCGAATTCGGCGAGAGTCAGGGCGCCCGCCGCCGCCCCTTGCCCTAGTGCGGGACCGTCCTCGGACGCGATTGCGGCAGGACCGGCGCGACCGGGATACCGTCCACGCGTTCGCGCAACTCCTTGCCTGCCTTGAAATGGGGCACGTACTTCTCCGGCACGTGCACCTTTTCGCCCGATTTCGGGTTGCGCCCGACGCGCGGCGGGCGGTAGTTCAGGCCGAAGCTTCCGAAGCCGCGGATCTCGATGCGGTTGCCGCCGACCAGCGAATGCGTCATCGCGTCGAGAATCATCTTCACCGCGTACTCGGCGTCCTTCGCGACCAGCTGCGGATAGCGCTGCGCCAGGCGCGCGATCAATTCCGACTTCGTCACGACGGCGATTCCTTTCTTTCGTCAGGACGGCACGGCTACTGCTGGCTGGAAGGCGTTCCCTTGTCCAGCTTCGCGCGAAGCAGCGCGCCGAGGTTGGTCGCGCCGGCGCTCGCCGCGGCATTTTCGGTGCGCAGCTGCTTCATCGCCTCGGTTTCCTCGGCCAGGTCCTTCGCCTTGACCGACAGATTGATCGACCGGTTCTTGCGGTCCACGTTCGTGATCATCGCCTGGACCGTGTCGCCTTCCTTGAGGTGGGTGCGCAGATCCTCGACGCGTTCGCGCGAGAATTCCGACGCGCGCAGGTACCCTTCGATCTCCGGCGTGAGCGCGACCACGGCGCCTTTCGCATCCACCGACTTCACCGCGCCCTGCACCACGCTGTTCTTGTCATGCTTCGCGATGAAATTGGTGAACGGATCGCCCTCCAGCTGCTTCACGCCGAGCGAAATGCGCTCGCGCTCGACGTCGATGGAAAGCACGACCGCCTCGACCTCGTCGCCCTTCTTGAACTTGCGCACCGCTTCCTCGCCGGTCTCGCTCCACGACAGGTCCGACAGGTGCACCAGGCCGTCGATGCCGCCGGGCAGGCCGACGAACACGCCGAAGTCCGTGATCGACTTGATGCTCCCCCGGACGCGGTCGCCCTTCTTGAATTCGCGCGCGAAGTCCTCCCAGGGATTGGGCATGCACTGCTTCATGCCGAGCGAGATGCGCCGGCGCTCCTCGTCGATCTCGAGGATCATGACTTCGACTTCGTCGCCGACCTGCACCACCTTGGAGGGATGCACGTTCTTGTTGGTCCAGTCCATTTCGGATACGTGCACCAGCCCCTCGATGCCCGCCTCGACCTCGATGAACGCGCCGTAATCGGTGAGGTTGGTCGCCTTGCCGAACAGCCGCGTGCCCGGCGGATAGCGGCGCCCGATTCCGACCCAGGGATCCTCGCCGAGCTGTTTGAGGCCGAGCGAAACACGGTTCTTCTCGGTGTCGAACTTCAGAACCTTGGCGGTCACTTCGTCGCCGACGTTCACCACCTCGGAGGGATGCTTGACGCGCCGCCAGGCGAGGTCGGTGATGTGCAGCAGGCCGTCGATCCCGCCGAGGTCGACGAACGCGCCGTAGTCGGTGATGTTCTTCACCACGCCCTTCACGACCGCGCCTTCCTGCAGCGTCGCCAGCAGCGCCTCGCGCTCGGCGCCCGCGGTCTCCTCGAGCACCGCGCGGCGCGACACGACCACGTTGTTGCGCTTGCGGTCGAGCTTGATGACCTTGAACTCCATCTGCTTGCCCTCGAAGGGCGTAGTGTCCTTGACCGGGCGCAGATCGACGAGAGAGCCTGGAAGGAATGCGCGGATGCCGCGGGTCATCACGGTCAGGCCGCCTTTCACCTTGCCGGTGATGACACCCTGGATCTTTTCGCCGGTCTCGAGCGCCTTCTCCAGTTCCAGCCAGGCGGCGAGCCGTTTCGCCTTGTCGCGCGAAAGCCGCGTGGCGCCGAAACCGTCTTCGAGCGCTTCGATCGAAACCGACACGAAATCGCCGGGCTTGACGTCGAGTTCGCCCGCGTCGTTGCGAAACTCCTCCACCGGAATCACGCTTTCGGACTTCAGACCCGCATTCACCACCACGAAGTTATCGTCCACGCTGACGATCTCTGCGGTGATCACTTCGCCTACACGCATCTCCTTGCGGGTGAGGCTTTCTTCAAACAGTGCGGCAAACGATTCTTTGGGATGTGTCTTGGAGACCGTGGAGGAGACGCTCGGCATTTAGAATAAAACCTTAATATTCACGAGCTTGCGAAAGCACCGTGGTTGAGTTGCCCAATGGGCAGCCCGCTCGGCGCGGCCTGCCCGCCCATTACGCTCTTTTCCTGTACCGTCCCAGAACCTGCGCGACAACTTCGTCGACACTCAAATTCGTGGCATCGATGTGCACCGCGTCATGCGCTGCGACAAGCGGCGCGGTGGCCCGGGCTGCGTCGCGCGAATCGCGCTCCGCAAGGTCGCGGAAAAGGGTCGGCAGGTTAGCATGGATTCCTTTGTCGATCAACTGCTTATACCTTCGCCGGGCGCGCTCCTCGACGCTCGCGGTAAGGAACACCTTGAGTTGCGCGTCAGGGAACACGACGCTTCCCATGTCCCGGCCCTCGGCAACGAGGCCCGGGGCGCGCCGGAAGGCGCGTTGGCGATCCAGTAGCGCAGCACGCACCGCCGGGAGCCGGGCGATCTCGGAGGCGCGGTTGCCGCACGGTTCGTCGCGCGTCGCTTCCGTAACGTCCTGCCCGGACAGAAAAATCCGTCCGCCGCGGAATTCGGCCTCTAGCCTTTGCGCCGTCCTGGCGAGTCGAGCTTCATCGTCCGCCGCGATTCCCTGCCGGAGGCTCGCAAGCGCGACCAGACGATAAAGCGCCCCGCTCTCCAGGTAGTGGAATCCGAGCGCCTCGGCCACCCGCTGCGCGACGGTTCCCTTGCCGGAGGCCGACGGGCCGTCGATCGCGATGACAGGGACCCGCGTCACCGGCAAATCGAGGCGAACGCGGCGAAGTAGTCCGGAAAGGTCTTCGCGACGCAGTCCGGATCGTTGATCGTCACCGGCACGTCGGCGAGCGCGACGAGCGAAAAGCACATCGCCATGCGGTGGTCGTCGTAGGTGTCGATCGCGACGCCGGCCTTGAGCGCCCGCGGGGTCACCCTCAGGAAATCCGGCCCCTCCTCCGCTTCGGCGCCGAGCTTGCGCAACTCGGTCGCCATCGCCGCGATCCGATCGGTCTCCTTCACCCGCCAGCTCGCGATGTTGCGCACCGTGCACGGACCGTCGGCGAAGAGCGCGAGCACTGCGGCGGTCATCGCCGCGTCCGGAATGTGATTGAGATCGAGATCGAACGCACGCAGCTTTCCCGGCGCGGCCGACGCCTCGATCCAGTCCTCGCCGAAGTCCACGCGCGCTCCCATCCTTTCCAGCAGCTCCGTGAAGCGTATGTCGCCCTGGATGCTGTCCCGACCCACGCCTTCGACGCGCACCGGGCCGCCGCCGATCGCTCCCGCGGCAAGAAAGTAGGAGGCCGAGGATGCGTCGCCCTCCACGAAATATTCTCCCGCGGAAATATAGGTGGAACCGGGAACGCGGAACGAGCGCCAGTCATCACTCTGCACCTCGAGCTGGAAGCGGCGCATCAGGTTGAGCGTGATTTCCACATACGGTCGGGAAATCAGGTCGCCCTCGACCCGTACCGTGCCGCCGCCCGCGAGCGGCAATGCCATGAGCAGTGCGCTCAGGTACTGCGACGAGACCTCGCCCCGCACGGAGGCAGCCTGGCCGGGCCGGATCTGCGCCGGATGAATAGCGAGCGGCGGGAACCCCTCGTGCGCGAGACAGTCGATTTTCGCCCCCAGCGCGCGCAGCGCATCGAGCAGGTCGCCGATCGGCCGTTCATGCATGCGCGCAGTGCCCGTGAGCCGGTATTCGCCGCCGCAGAACGAGAGCGCCGCCGTGAGCGGGCGAAACGCGGTGCCTGCATTTCCGAGGAACAGTTCTGCGCGCTTGACCGGGAAAGCTCCACCTGCGCCCGTGACCCGGAGACCGGCTTCGTTCTTCAGGGAAACGCCAAGGATCGCGAGCGCGTTCCGCATCACCCGCGTGTCGTCCGCGTCGAGCAGCCCGCGCGCGGTCGTCCTGCCGCGCGCCAGGGCGGCAAGCAGCAGGACGCGATTGGAGATGCTTTTCGAGCCGGGCAGGCGCACCGTGCCGGAGGCGCGGCGCGCCGGCTGCAGGGCGAGCTGCCTCACGGCTCGAATTCGCCGCCCAACCAGCGCCGGCGAGCGTCGCGCGCGCGCGCGAAGAGGTCCTCCAGCCCTGCCGCGTCGCCCGCCTCGAGCAGGGCCCGCACCGTGGCCAGTTCCTTGCCGAACGAAGAGAGTTCCGCCAGCAAGGCGTCGCGGTTGGCGAGGCAGATATCGCGCCAAATCTCCGGATGGCTGGAGGCGATCCGCGTGAAATCGCGGAAGCCGCCCGCCGCATAGCCGAGGAGCTGCGCCGAGTTCGCGCGTCCCGCGATCTCATGCACCAGCGCGAAGGCAAGCAGATGCGGAAGATGGCTGATGGCCGCGAACACCGCGTCATGCTCCTCCGGGGTCATCCGGAAAATGCGGGCACCGCACGCTTTCCACGCCGCCTCGGCCTGCGCAAGCGCCTCGGGCGCCGTCTCCGCAACAGGGGCGAGCACGACCCGCTTTCCCCGGAACAGGTCTGACCGCCCGGCTGCGGCGCCGCTGTACTCGGCGCCGGCGATCGGATGCGCCGGCACCAGGCGCGCAATGTGTTTGCCAAGTGAACCTCTCGCCGCCGCGACGGCATCCCGCTTGGTGCTTCCGGCATCCGTGATCACGGCACCCGGCGCGAGCGCCGGCGCAATCGCCGCAAACACGGCGGGAACCTGCCCGACGGGAACCGAGACCAGCACGAGGTCCGCCTCGTGCACTGCCTCCCCGGCGTCGGCCGCGATCCGATCGATCACGCCGCGCTCGAGCGCGATCCGCAGGTTCTCCCGATCGCGGCCCGCTCCGATGACTCGCCCGCAGGCATTCGCGGCTTTCAGCGCCAGCGCAAAGGAGCCGCCGATCAGGCCGACGCCGATCACCGCCACGCGCTCGAAGCGCGTCACACGCTCATTCCTTCAGGCTTGCGGAGAGCGCAGCCAGAAAGCGCTCGTTCTCCTCCGCAGTTCCGATCGTGACGCGCAGGTGCTCGGGCAGCTCGTAGCCGCCGCCGACCGGGCGCACGATGACGCCGCGCCGGAGCAACCGCTTGTAGACTTCGCCGGCGCGGCCGACGCGGATGGTGATGAAGTTCCCGTAGGTAGGAATCCACTCCAGGCCGAGCCTGCGCGCGCCCTCCTCGAGTTGGCGCAGGCCCTGCAGGTTCTCGGCATAGCTGCGGGCGACGAACTCCATGTCGTCCAGCGCCGCCGCGGCCGCCGCCAGCGCGACGCTGTTGACGTTGAACGGCTGCCGCACGCGGTTCATCACGTCGGCAACCGCGGGATGCGCAAGCGCATAGCCGACGCGCAGCCCCGCGAGACCGTAGGCCTTCGAAAAAGTGCGCGTCACGACGAGGTTCGGATGGCGCTTGAGCCAGCCCACGGTGTCGGCGCGCAGATTGGCGTGCAGGTATTCGTTGTACGCCTCATCGACGACGACGATGACGCGCTCCGGAACGCGGCGTACGAACGCTTCCAGGCGCTCCGGCGGCACCATGGTCCCGGTCGGGTTGTTCGGGTTGGCAATCCAGACGACCCCGGTGTCGGCGTCCACCGCCTCCGCCATCGCCTCGACATCGTGGCCGTAGTCGCGCGCGGGGACCACGATGCTGCGCGCGCCGCGCGCCTGCGTGGCGAGCGGATAGACAGCGAACGCGTGCTGCGAATAGACCGCGGCGCGCCCCGGTCCCAGGAAGGCGAGCGAAACGAGCTCAAGCACGTCGTTCGAGCCGTTGCCGAGCACGATGTTCGCGAGGTCCACGCCGTAGCGTTTGGCGAGCGCGACTTTCAGCTCGTAGCCGTTGCCGTCCGGATAGCGCGCAATGTCGGCGAGCGCGGCGTCGATGGCGGCGCGGGTGCGCGGCCCGATGCCGCGGGGATTCTCGTTGGAGGCGAGCTTCACGATCTTGCGCTCGTCCAGCCCCATGTCGCGCGCAAGCTCCGAGATCGGCTTGCCCGGCTGATAGGGCGCGATGGATCGAACGTACGAGGGCGACAATTCGCTGAGGTCCATGTTCATGACTCAGGCAACGGCGACGGGATAGGAACCCAGGATCTTGAGGAACGGCGCAAGCTGCTCGAGCTCGGCGAGCGCGGCGGCCAGCGGCGGGTCGGTGCGGTGTCCCTCGAGGTCCACGAAAAAGTAGTACTCCCACTGCCCGACCCGCATCGGACGCGACTCGAGGCGCGACATGCTGACACCGTGCTTCGCGAGCGGCGTGAGAAGAGCGTGCACCGCCCCCGGCCGGTTGGGCGCGGACATCACCAGCGAGGTGGCGTCCTTCCCGGTGGCCGCGGGAGCGAGCTCGCCCAGCACGAGGAAGCGCGTACGGTTGTTCGGGTCGTCCTCGATGTTGGGCGCAATCACGTTCAGGCCGTGGCGCTCGGCCGCGATCTCCGGGCCGATCGCGCACGATTCCGGCTCGGCCGCGGCAAGCCGCGCCGCCTCGCCGTTGCTCGACACGGGCACGCGCTCGGCAAGCGGCAAATGCTGCGCGAGCCAGCCGTGGCACTGCGCAAACGACTGTGCGTGCGAGTACACGCGACGTGCGCCGTCCAGCGCAGGGCCACGCCGCAGCAGGTTCTGGTGCACCCGCAGCGCGATTTCGGCGCAGATCCTGAGCGGGGTCCTGAGCAGCAGATCGAGCGTGCGTCCGACCGCGCCTTCGGCCGAATTTTCGACCGGAACCACGGCAAACTGCGCGCCGCCCGCCTCCACCGCGCGGAACACCTCGTCGATCGAGTCGCACGGCACGCCCTCGACGCCTTGGCCGAACTGCTTGCGCAGGGCCATCTCGCTGAAGGTGCCCTCGGGACCGAGATAAGCGACGCGAATCGCCCCTTCCAGGCTGCGGCAGGCCGAAATCACCTCGCGAAACACGGCGGCGGCGCGCTCCGCCGGGAGCGGCCCCGGATTGCGTTCGGCCACGCGGCGCAGGATCTCGCTTTCGCGCTCGGGACGGTAGGCAGAGGCGCCGCGCTTGAGAGCGCCGATTTCCTGCGCCAGGGCCGCGCGGCGGTTCAGCAGCCGCAGCAGCTCGCCGTCCAGCGCATCGATCTCGGCGCGCAGCCGGTCGATTTCGTCGCTCATTCCTCGAGCGGCAGGTAGCGCACCGCCAGCACCCCTTCGATGCCCTGCAGCTCCGCGAACGCATCGGCCGGCACCGGGCTGTCCAGATCGACGATCGTGTACGCCATCTCGCCCCTGGACTTGTTGAGCATGTTGTGGATGTTGATCTCGCGCCCGCCCATCGCCTGCGAAATGCGGGCGAGCATGCTGGGAACGTTCGCGTTCGCGACCACGAGGCGATAGGGCGACTCGCGCTCCATGACCGCATCCGGAAAGTTCACCGCGTTGCGCAGGTTTCCGTTTTCCATGTAGTCGCGCACCTGGTCGACCACCATCACCGCGCAGTTGTCTTCCGCCTCCCGCGTGGACGCGCCGAGGTGCGGCAACGCAACGACGCCCGCCTGGCGCAGCAGGGCCGGAGAAGGAAAATCGGTGACGAAGCACTTGATCCGGCGCTCCTTCAGCCCCTTGAGCACCGCAGCGTCCTCGACCACGCCGTCGCGCGAGAAGTTGAGCAGGATCGCGCCAGCCTTCATCTGCTCGACGTTGCGCGCGTTGATCAGGCCGCGGGTGTTATCCGTGAGCGGCACGTGCAGCGTCACGAAATGGCACGCCTTCAGCACCTCGCCGAGCGAGGTCGCGCGGCGCACCTGCGAAGGCAGGCTCCAGGCGGCGTCCACCGTGATTTCCGGATCGAACCCGATGACATGCATGCCGAGCCGGATCGCCGCGTCCGCGACCAGGCTGCCGATCTTTCCCAGCCCGATCACGCCCAGGGTGTGGCCGGGCAGTTCGACACCGGCAAACGACTTTTTCCCCTGTTCGACGCGCTTTTCGAGGTCGGCGGCTGCTGCATCGAGCCCGCGCACGAAATCGAGCGCCGGCGCGAGATTGCGCGCCGCCATCAGCATGCCGGCGAGCACCAGTTCCTTCACGGCGTTGGCGTTCGCGCCCGGCGCATTGAACACCGGCACGCCGCGCCGCGACAGCTCGGACACGGGGATATTGTTCACGCCGGCCCCGGCCCGCCCGACCGCCTTCAGGTTCGGCGCGAAGTCGGCGCCGTGCAGGTCCTGCGAACGCAGCAGAATGACGTCCGGCGCCTTGGCTTCCGTGACGACCGAGTAGCGCTCGGCGGGCATCCGTTTCAGGCCGACCTGGGCGATCTGGTTCAGAACCAGCACCTCGATCCGCCGCTCGACGCCTTTAGCCATGCTGCTTCTCGAATTCGTTCATGTAGGCGACCAGGCGCTGCACGCCCTCGAGCGGCATGGCGTTGTAGATCGACGCCCGCATTCCGCCGACCGAGCGGTGCCCCTTGAGCTGGACCATTCCGCGCTCGGCGGCACCTTTGAGGAACGCCTCATCGAGTCTTGCGTCGGCGAGCGTGAACGGGATGTTCATGCGCGAGCGGTCGCGCTTTTCCACCGGGTTGCGGTACAAACCGCCGGCGTCCAGCCGCGCGTAGAGCAGGTTCGCCTTGGCGATATTGCGCCGCTCCATTTCCGCAACTCCCCCGAGCTGCTTCAGCCACTTGAACACCAGGCCGGCCACGTAGATGGAAAAGGTCGGGGGGGTATTGAGCATCGAATCGGCGGCCGCCTGCTGCTGGTAGTCCATCACCGAGGGCGTGCCCTTCGCTGCCTTGCCGATCAGGTCTTCGCGCACGACCACGATCACCAAACCGGCAGGGCCGATGTTCTTCTGCGCGCCGGCGTAAATCAGGCCGAATTTCGACACGTCGAGCGCACGCGACAGGAGATGCGACGAAGCATCGGCAACCAGCGTGACGGCCCCGCAATCGGGAATCCAGTGGAATTCCACCCCCCCGATGGTCTCGTTCGAACAATAATGCAGGTACGCCGCGTCCGGACGCACCTTCCACTGCTCCTGCGGCGGCGCGTAGGTGAAGTTCCGGTCTTCGGAACTCGCCGCGATCGCGACGTCGCACAGCGCCTGCGCTTCCTTGGCGGCCTTCTTGGACCATTCGCCGGTGAGTACATAGTCGGCCCTGCCGCGCCCGTCGAGCAGGTTCATGGGGACCTGCGCAAACTGCAGCGTCGCCCCGCCCTGCAGGAAGAGCACTTTGTAGTGCGGCGGGATCGCAAGCAGGTCGCGCAGATCCTTTTCGGCTTCCGCGGCGATCGAGATGAACTCCTTGCCGCGATGGCTCATCTCCATCACGCACATGCCGGTGCCGTGCCAGTCGAGCATTTCGTCGCCGGCGCGTGCCAGCACCTCCTCCGGCAGCACGGCAGGACCCGCGCTGAAGTTGTAGATCCGAGCCATTGCACTTCCCCTAATGCACTTGCGGCGCGCTGCCGTCCGGCGCCGGTTCCGGAGCGATGCCCCCGGAACCGTTCCCTCCGCCGCCGTTCTGCCCGTCGCCCTTGTCCTCGCCGTTGCCGCCTTCCTCGACGTCGCGCTCGACGATGCGCTCCATGCCGGCGAGCTTCTCGCCCTCGCCGAGCGCGATCAGGGTCACGCCCTGGGTCGAACGGCCCTGCTCGCGGATCTGCGCCACTCGCGTGCGGATCAGCACCCCGCCGGTCGAGATGAGCATGACTTCGTCGCTGTCGTCCACCAGCACGGCACCGACCACCGCACCGTTGCGTTCCGAGGTCTGAATGGCGATCATGCCGAGCCCGCCGCGCGAGTGCCGCGTGTACTCCCCGATCGGGGTGCGCTTGCCGAAGCCGTATTCCGTGGCGGTGAGCACGGCTTTCGATTCGTCCTTGGCCGCAAGCATGCACACCACGCGGTGGCTGCCTTCTTCGGGCAGGCGCATGCCGCGCACGCCGGTCGCCTGGCGTCCCATCGGCCGAACGTCGGCCTCGGCGAAGCGCACCGCCTTGCCTTCGGAGGAAAACAGCATCACGTCGAAATTCCCATCGGTCAGCGCCACGTCCACAAGGTAGTCGCCCTCCTCCAGTCCGACCGCAATGATGCCCGAAGGCCGCGGCCGCGAGAATTCCGAAAGCGGCGTTTTCTTGACCGTGCCCTTGGCGGTGGCCATGAAAACGAAATGATTCTCGTCGAATTCCTTCACCGGGACCACGGCGGTGATCTTTTCGCCCTCCTCGAAGGGAAACACGTTGACCATCGGTTTGCCGCGGCTGGCGCGGCTGCCCTGCGGCACCTCGTACACCTTGAGCCAGTACAGCCGGCCGCGATTGCTGAAGCAAAGCAGGTAGTCGTGCGAGTGCGCAACGAATATCCGCTCGATGAAATCGTCTTCCTTGGTCGCGGCGGCCATCTTGCCCCGCCCGCCCCGGCGCTGCGCCCGGTAGTCCGCCAGCGGCTGCGACTTGACATACCCGCCGTGCGAAAAGGTGACCACCATGTCTTGCGGCGCAATCAGATCCTCGAGCGAAATGTCCTCGGCCACCGTGACGATTTCGCTGCGCCGCCGGTCGCCGTACTCCTGCCGGATCGAGGAAAGCTCTTCGGTGATGATCGCCGTGATGCGCGCCGGTTTGGCGAGGACGTCGAGCAGGTCGGCGATCGCCGCCATGACCTCCCCGTACTCCTCGCGGATCCGGTCCTGCTCGAGTCCGGTCAGGCGCTGCAGCCGCAGATCGAGAATCGCCTGCGCCTGCACGTCGGTCAGGCGGTAGCCTTCGGCCAAGAGCCCGACCGTCGCCGGCAAGCCCTCCGGCCGGAATCGCAGGGTCGCGTCGCCCGCCGCGACACGGCCCAGCATCTGCGCCACCAGTTCCGACGGCCAGGTTCTCGCGCTCAGCTCGCGCCTCGCGTCCGCTGGCGTCGGCGCGCGCTTGATCAGTTCGATCACCGCGTCGACGTTGGAAAGCGCCACCGCCAGACCTTCCAGGATGTGGCCCCGCTCGCGTGCCTTGCGCAGGTCGAACACGGTCCGTCGCGTCGCCACCTCGCGCCGGTGGGAAATGAACGCCTCGATCAGTTCCTTCAGGTTGAGAAGCCGCGGCTGGTTTTCCACCAGCGCGACCATGTTCATGCCGAACGTGTCCTGCAGCTGGGTCTGCTTGTACAGGTTGTTGAGCACCACCTCCGGGATCTCGCCGCGCCGCAGTTCGATCACCACGCGCATGCCGTCCTTGTCCGACTCGTCGCGGATGTCCGAAATGCCCTCGAGCCGCTTTCCGGTCACGAGTTCGGCCATCTTTTCGAGCAGGACCTTCTTGTTCACCTGGTACGGCAGCTCGTCGACGATGATGGCCTGCCGGTCGCCGCGCCCGATGTCCTCGATATGGGTGCGCGCACGCATGACGACGCGGCCGCGCCCGGTCCGGTATCCCTCGTGGACGCCGGCGAGCCCGTAAATGATCCCGGCGGTGGGAAAATCCGGCGCGGGCATGAGCTTGATCAGCTCCTCGACCGCGCAGCGCGGCTCCTTGAGTGCATGCAGGCACGCGTCGATCACCTCCCCGAGGTTGTGCGGGGGAATGCTGGTCGCCATGCCGACTGCGATGCCCGTGGCGCCGTTGATGAGCAGATTGGGGATCCGCGACGGAAGCAGGAGCGGCTCCCGTTCCGAGCCGTCGTAATTCGGCCCGAAGTCCACCGTTTCCTTGTCGATGTCGGCGAGCAGCTCGTGGCCGATCCGCGCCATCCGGATCTCGGTGTAGCGCATCGCGGCCGCGTTGTCGCCGTCCACCGAGCCGAAGTTCCCCTGGCCGTCGACCAGCATGTAGCGCAGCGAAAAATCCTGCGCCATGCGCACGATCGTGTCGTAGACCGCCGCCTCGCCGTGCGGGTGGTACTTGCCGATGACGTCGCCCACGATGCGCGCCGATTTCTTGTAGGGCCGGTTCCAGTCGTTCGACAGCTCGTGCATCGCGAAGAGCACCCGCCGGTGCACCGGCTTCAACCCGTCGCGCACGTCCGGGAGCGCGCGGCCCACGATCACGCTCATCGCGTAATCGAGGTACGAACGCCGCATCTCCTCTTCGAGGCTGACGGGCAGAGTTTCCTTGGCGAATTGATCCATGCGACGAAGCGGAAAAAGGTGCGTCCGGCGGCGGGAAAAAAGCGGTAAATTTTAGCATGCGCCGCCTGCGCGACGCTGTCGCATGGACGACTCTCCAGGGATTCCGCACGCGCCCGAAGCAGCGGATTTCACTCGAAAAAAACGCCCCTTTTACGCTTGTCGAACCGCGGCCGCCTGTGCTCTAATTGCAGTCGAGCCAACGATTCCCGCTCTTGGGAGGATCCAATGACAAGAACATCGGTTCTACTGGCCGCCACCTTCGCGGCCGTTGCGTGCGGAACATCCGGAAGTGCGCTCGCTCAGTCGAAGCAGGGCTATTGGACGCAGCCAGCCGGCGCCGACGCGGTATGGAAGAACTCGGCCGGCCAATGCTGGCGGGCGGGCTACTGGACGCCGGCGATGGCGATCGCCGAGTGCGATCCGGATCTGGTGCCGAAACCCGCGCCGAAGCCCGTGGCCGCGCCTCCGCCGCCGCCCCGGGTGGCGCCTCCTCCGCCGCCGGCACCAAAACCGGCGGCTGCGCCGCCAAAGCCGAAGGTGCTCCGCATTACCTCGACCGAACTGTTCGATTTCGGCAAGGCGGTGCTGACGGATCGCGCCAAATCGAAACTCGACACCGAAATCGTCGCCAAGCTCGGTGGATTCGCGACGGTCCAGTTCATCAACGTCAATGGGCACACCGACCGGCTCGGTTCGCCGCAGTACAACCAGAAGCTCTCGGAAAAGCGTGCCGAGGCGGTGAAGGCCTACCTGGTGTCGAAGGGCGTGGATGGCTCGAAGATCGAGACCTACGGCTTCGGCAAGACGCTGCCGGTGAAGAGTTGCCCGGACCAGAAGGACCGCAAGGCGCTGATCGCCTGCCTCGAGCCGAACCGGCGCGTAGAGGTCGAGGTGCAGGGCATGCCGAAGTAGCGGTCGAACGCCGCAGGCCGATGCGAAGCCCCGCCGATGCGGGGCTTCTTTTTTTGCGATGACGGAAACATTTCTCGTTCAGGCCCGCTGGGTGGCGCCCGTCGAACCGGCGGGTGTGGTGCTCGAGAATCACGCCGTCGCGGTGCGCGACGGGCAGATCGAAGCGATGCTTCCCATCGCCGACGCGGCACAGCGGTACGACGACCGCGAGGTGATCGACCTTCGCCAGCATGTGCTGATCCCGGGCCTGGTGAACGCGCATACGCACGCGGCGATGTCGCTGATGCGCGGCATGGCGGACGATCGGCCGCTGCTGCGCTGGCTCACCGAGCACATCTGGCCGGCCGAGATGCGGCATGTATCGCCGCAATACGTGAGGGACGGGACGCTGCTTGCCTGCGCAGAGATGATCCGGGGCGGCGTGACCTGCTTCAACGACATGTATTTCTACCCGGACGCGGCGCTGGAAGCCTCGCTCGAAGCGGGCATGCGCGCATCGCTCGGCATGATCGTGGTCGAATTTCCGTCGGGGTACGCCTCCGATCCGGACGAGTACCTGCAGAAGGGCCTCGCGTTGCGCGACCGCTGGGGGGATCACCCGCTGCTTTCCTTCTGCCTTGCGCCGCACGCCCCGTACACGGTCTCGGATGCCACCTTCCGCAAGGTCGCGACGATGGCGGGCGAACTGTACGTCCCGGTGCACATCCATGTGCACGAAACGGAGGACGAGATCGAGCGCTCCGTTGCCGAGCACGGCGTGCGGCCGCTCGAGCGCCTGCGTCGCCTTGGACTGCTGGGCCCGGGGCTGATCGCCGTGCACGGCGTGCACCTGCTTGCCGACGAAATCGAGATGCTCGCGCGGCACGGGTGCTCGGTGGTGCACTGCCCGTCCTCCAATCTCAAGCTCGCGAGCGGATTCGCGCCGGTGGCGCGGCTGCTTGCCGCGGGGGTGAACGTCGCCCTCGGGACCGACGGCGCGGCAAGCAACAACCGGCTGGACCTGATGCAGGAAATGCGGCAGGCAGCGTTGCTTGCGAAAGCCGTGGCACGCGACGCCGAAGCGATGCCTGCGCACCTGGCGCTTCGCGCCGCAACGCTCGGCGGCGCCACGGCGCTCGGGCTCGACGCGCGCATCGGCTCGATCGCTGCGGGAAAATCTGCCGATCTCGTTGCCGTGCGGTTCGATGGTCCGGAATTGGCGCCCTGCTACGACCCGATCTCGCACATCGTGTACGCGGCGGGTCGCGAACACATCAGCCACGTCTGGATCGCGGGACGACTTTTGCTTCGAGACAAGAATCTGCAAAATCAGGCGTTTTTCGGCTTGGACACCCGTTGCAACTTGTGGCAGAATGCGCTGAAAGGGTCCCCAGCCTCTTGAATTGGAAGAACTTTCGAACAAATCAGAAAGGGGAGAGCATGATCAAGCGAGTTCTGATTCCGACGGTCGCCGCGGCGGTCGCCATGCTGGTCGCGCCGTTCAACGTTTCGGCGCAATCCAAACAGGGATACTGGACCGAGCCCGCCGGCGGTGACATGGTTTGGAGAAGTGGCGCCGGCCTTTGCTGGCGCGCCGGTTACTGGACCCCCGCCATGGCGATCGCGGAATGCGATCCCGATCTCGTTCCGAAGCCACCTGCGCCGAAGCCTGTGGTAGCGCCCCCGCCGCCGCCTCCGCCGCCGCCGCCGAAACCCGCGCCTCCACCGCCACCGAAGCCCAAGCCGGTTGCCGAGAAGGTGACGCTCGCGGCCGACGTGCTGTTCGACTTCGACAAGTCGGTGCTCAAGCCCGAGGGCAAGGCGAAGCTCGATGACCTCGCCGGCAAGATCCGCGGCATCAACCTCGAGGTCGTGATCGCGATCGGTCACACCGACTCGATCGGCAGCGACGCCTACAACCAGAAGCTGTCGGTGCGCCGCGCCGAGTCGGTCAAGGCCTACCTCGTGTCCAAGGGCGTGGAGCCGAACCGGATCTACACCGAGGGCAAGGGCGAGAAGCAGCCCGTCGCGAGCAACAAGACGCGCGACGGCCGCCAGAAGAACCGCCGCGTGGAAATCGAAGTCATCGGCACGCGCAAGTAGCCGATACCGGTCATCACGCTCAAAAGCCCTGCCTCCGCAGGGCTTTTTTTTCGGTTGGGGTCGGAGTAACTTCTGGCCCGGTTGCCGCAGTTCCTTGTTTCGCGACAGGAGAAGCACCTCTGACCCCAGCCAACGTCGACCCGGCGGAACTGGCGAAATTCAGCGAGCTGGCGCATCGCTGGTGGGACCCGCAGAGCGAATTCCGTCCGCTGCACGAAATCAATCCGCTGCGTCTGGGCTGGATCGAGAAGCACGTCCGCCTGGAGGGCAAGCGCGCGCTCGACGTGGGCTGCGGCGGAGGATTGCTCACCGAAGGATTGGCGCGGCTCGGAGCCGAGGTCACCGGCATCGATCTGTCGGAAAAATCGCTCCGCATCGCCGAACTTCACAAGCTCGAAAGCGGTGTGCAGGTTCGCTACGCGCTGAGCGCCGCCGAGGCGTTTGCAACTGCCCATGGCGAAGAATTCGATGTCGTAACGTGCATGGAACTGCTCGAGCACGTTCCGGAGCCCTCGAGCACGGTGGCCGCCTGTGCCGGCAGCACGAAGCCCGGCGGGCACCTGTTTTTTTCGACCATCAACCGCAATCCGAAGGCGTACCTGTTCGCGGTGATCGGCGCCGAATACGTGCTCAATCTCCTGCCCAGGGGCACGCACGATTACGCGCGCTTCATCAAGCCGTCCGAGCTGATCCGCTGGTGCCGCGACGCGGGCCTGCGCCCGCTCGAACTCACGGGCATGACGTATAACCCGTTAACCAGGCGATATCGCCTCGGCACCGATTGCGACGTGAACTACCTGCTTTGCTGCGCAAAGGATGCATAGCAAGGCGGTCCTGTTCGATTTCGACGGCACGCTCGCGGACACCGCACCCGACCTCGGTGCCGCGCTCAACAGCCTGCGGGCCGAGCACGGCCTCGCCGCGCTGCCGATCGAGACGCTGCGTCCGTTCGCCTCCAGCGGCGCGCGCGGGCTGCTGCGCGGCGGATTCGACATGCCGCCGGAGGATGCCCGCTACGAAGCCATGCGCGACGCATTCCTTTCCCACTACGACCGCAATGTGTGCGTGGGAACGCAGCTATTCCCCGGCATCCGGGAGTTGCTCGCTCAGCTTGAGCGCCGGGGATTGCCCTGGGGTATCGTCACGAACAAGTCGTCGCGCTTCACTGCGCGCATCGTCGCCGCGCTCGGACTGGACGGCCGGCCTGCGTGCGTCGTGTGCGGCGACACCACGCCGCATCTCAAGCCGCATCCGGCGCCGCTCTTGCACGCGGCGCGGGAGCTCCAGCTCGACCCCGCGCAATGCTGTTATGTGGGCGACGATCTGCGCGACGTGCAGGCCGCGCGCGCCGCAGGCATGCGCTCCGTCGCGGTGGAATACGGCTACAGCGCGAACGACCACGGCGGGCCCCACCGCTGGAACGCCGATGCCGTCATTGCGCGGCCAGCCGACTTGATCGCGCTGCTCTGACCCCCATATGGGATAATGCGTTTGCTGCACCGAAATGGGGGCGACCAGGTTTCGACGTGGGTCGCGAAGCAGCGCAGGGCATGCCGAGGGCCAGTGACCTCGTAAATCCAGCTGGAAACACCATAAACGCCAACGACGAGCGTTTCGCTCTCGCGGCCTAACACCCGCGGGACGCTGCACTAGCCTGCTGATGGGCTAGGCTCCTGAAAGGGAGTGCAGCGTCATTCACATCAGCCTCTCTGCGCGGCCTGGCCGCTTGGCCGCGCGGATCCGTCGAAGCGGCTGGCCGGACGTCAGCCTGCCGATCGGCGGACGCGAGGCGAGATCCAAACGATCAGGCTAAGCATGTAGTCCTGACTGCGGAGGGCTTGCGGACGCGGGTTCGATCAGCGCAGGTCGCCTCTGCCCGCAAGGGTAGAGTGACAACGGGGCTCACATCGGCGAACCCTGTTGCCGGATCACTCCGGCATGGCAACGCCGAGGGGTAGGAAGAGGGCCAACCTCGGGCCTGCCCTGTAGAGACTCATGGACACGCTGAGCCGCAAAAGCGGCCGAGCGTGCCCCAGGATCCGGCAGAATTCGGCCGGATAACACGCCCCGCGTCCCGGTCAACCGGGATGAAGGCATAGTCCAGCCCGTTCCGAAAGGAGCGGAACAGCTGTCCCGCCGCCTCCACCAATCCGACGGCCGCCCGAGGGTGGCCGTTTCTTTTTTCAACCTCTTACCTATACTGTGCGTTTATACAGTATGGCGCGCGATCGGAAGGTTGGAAACCTCGACACCGCGACTGCGGCATATATTGCGGGCCTTGTCGATGGCGAGGGAACCATAACGCTGACCCGGCTCCACCGGAACGAAAACCGGAGACTAGTTCTCAGCATCAGTAACAACGAACTGCCGATCCTTGAGTTTGTCAGGACCGCAGTCGGGGCGGGGCGGATCACCACAAAGAGGACATACAACCCGAAGCACGCGCCAAGCTTTACATACCAGGTCTCGAGTCGCCAAGCACTCGACCTCCTGCGGCACTTGATGCCGAATCTCAGATCCTACAAGGCTGGCCGCGCGCGCCTCGCGCTCGACCAGTACCTGAAGCTCACGCCTCGAAATGGGAAATATGACGAGCGTCTGAAAGCGGCGCGAAGCGAATTCGAGATGCGGTTGCTGGCGATCAAGCTGTAGGGCGGCTGGCTCTATTCCCGCCGCCTCCACCAATCCGACTGCCGCCCGAGGGTGGTCGTTACAACGTCGGCGGCGCGTCGTAGTCGCCGCCGAGCGCGACCATGCCCCAGGGCGCGCTCTGCGCGTCCCAACTGAAGCCGATGTGCCCCATCAGCGAGTGCGCGTCGCGGAACAGGCGCTGGATCGGATAGGCGTCGTAGATGCCGCGCGCGCCCGCCATCGCATGCAGGTTGTCCACCGCCTCGGTGCACAGTTGCACCGCGTAGGCGACGTTGCGCTTGAAGCGGAGCTTCTCCTCGAGCGTCGGCGCGCGCCCCGCCTCGGCGATCGCCTGCGCCTCGAGGCAGTCGTTGCGCACGATCAGGCGCGCGGCATCGGCCCGTACGCCTGCGGCCGCCACGCGCTGCTGCACCGCCTGGAAGTCGCGCATGCGCGCCGCCGTGTAGTTGGTGCTGCGGTCGCGCACCGCCTCGGTAGTGAGCTCGAGCGCGCCCTGGGCATTCCCCACCGCGGCCCCCGCGATGCAATGCGAACCCAGCCCCGAGAGCGGGATGCGGTAGTGCGGGTTGGGATTGGTCTTCGCGCCCGGGAATTCCGCGCCGCCGCGCGCGAGGTACATGCTGAGCGCGCGGTAACCGGGCACAAAGAGGTCCTTGACGCGCACCGACTTGGAGCCGGTGCTGCGCATGCCGAGCACGTGCCAGTCGTCCACGATCTCGAAATCGCGCCGCGGCACGAGGCACATGCAATGGTCCACGACCCGCTCGCCTTCGCGCACGGTCACCGCGAGCATGTTCCACTGGCTGCCGTCGACGCCGCTGGAGAAGTTCCAGTGGCCGCTGATCACCAGGCCGCCGTCGGCGCGCCGCGCGCTACCCTGCGGGTAGGCGATCCCCGAGGCGATCAGGGCATCGGGGTTTTGTTCCCAGACTTCGGTCTGTGCGCGCTCTTCGTACAGCGCGAGCATCCAGTGGTGGATCGCGAGATTCGCGCAGTTCCACGCCGTGGAAGCGCAGCCGCGCCCGAGCTCGGCCGGGATGTCGAAGAGCGCCACGTAATCGAGTTCCATCCCGCCCCAGCGCCTGGGCTGGCAGAAGCGCAGCAGCCCCGTGGCGTGCAGATCGGCCTCGGTCTCGCCGGGCATCGAGCGCTCCTCCTCGGCGTGGCCTGCGCGCTCGCGCAGCACCGGCACCAGGGAACGCGCGCGCTCCATTGCCTCCGCGTAGCCGACACCCGAAAAATCGGCCGCCCTCGCCTGCGGCCGGGGCGGGCTTGCGGCCGCCTGCGGATTCATGCGTCCGCCGTCACGCGCGGCATCTTCGAGTAGTCCTCGCCGCCCCAGTCGGGCGCATCCGTCACGCCGAAGAAATTCAGCTCGATGGTGAGCCCGTTCGGGTCGCGCAGGAACAACTGGTAGAGCTGCGATTCCGGCAGAAATCGCGGCCGGTAGGCAACACCGAGCTTTTTCAGCCGTTCGGTGAACTCGCGCGGCTCGGTGGCCGCGAAGGCGATGTGATCGACGACGCCGCTATTGTCGGTTGCGGCGTTCTTCGGCGTGCCGAGATAGTACAGATCGGCGTTCGCAATTCCGTGCGGTCCCATGTGCACCTGGATCTTGCCGCCGACCCCGAGCCAGTAGCCCGGAAACGGGAAATTGGGGCGCGGCATCTGCTCGAAGCCGAGGACCCGGCAGTAGAAGTCCTTGGTCGCCTCGAGGTCGTTCGCGCGAACGAAGTAGTGGTTGATATCCGCAATCGGCATGATGGCCTCCGCTCAGGCGCCCGCCGCGAGCCGGAACTCGCGCGCCGCGGACGAATGCGACAGGATGATCTCGGCTGGCCCCTCGCCGGCATTTCTCAGCAGGTGCACCGCTCCGCGCGGCACGATCGTGCTTTGGCCCGGATCGAGCAGCGTCCCCTGTCCCCCGACGACGCATTCGACGCGCCCGCGCACGATGTAGACCGACTCCTCGCAGTTGTCATGCGTATGCAGGTCGTTGGCGCTGCCGGCGGCAAGCGTCATGCGTGCAAGCGACAGCTCCCTGCTGTTCCCCACTTCCGCGCCCGCGAGCCATTCGATCACGCCCCAGGGGAATTCGTTGCGGACCGTCGTGCGCGCTGCCTCTGCCATGATCGCCTCCAGGGTCATTGCACCTTGCCAAGTGCCTTGAGGATACGCTCGGGCGTGAACGGCTGCACGGTCACACGCGCGCCCAATGGCGCAAGCGCATCGTTGATGGCGTTCATCACGGCGCCGGGCGCGCCCGCCGTGCCCGCCTCGCCCACGCCCTTGGCGCCGAGTTCCGACTGGACGGTCGGCGTCACGACGTGCGCCACCTCGATGTCGGGCGTATCGCCGGTCATCGGCACCAGGTAATCGGCGAGCGAGCCGTTCAAGAGCTGCCCCTCGGCGCTGTAGAGGCACTCCTCGAGCATGGCAGCGCCGATACCCTGCACGATGCCGCCCCGGATCTGCTCGTCCACCAGCATCGGATTGATCACGGTGCCGCAGTCCTCGACGCACCAGTGCTTGAGCAGCTTCACAAAGCCGGTTTCCACGTCCACCTCGACAAGCGATGCCTGGATGCCGTTGGTGAACGTGAAGCCATATTCGCGCGGCGTGTAGTGCCGCGTGACCGTCAGCTCGGACTGGAACTTGAGCGGCAGCGTGTCGGGGCGGAAGTACCCGATGCGCCCCACTTCCGAGAACGGCAGTCTTGATTCGCCGCTTGCCTTGTCGTACACCGCGTTGGCGCGGACTTCAAGGCTGTTGCGGTCCGTGTTCAGGATCGCGGCGGCGAGATCGAGGATGTTCGAGCGGAGCGCCTTTCCGGCTTGCAGCACCGCCTCGCCGCCGATGCCCGCGCCGCGTGAGGCCCACGTGCCGCCGCCATAGGGCGTGGTGCCGGTGTCGCCGGTGATCACGCGCACCTTGTCGATCGAGACGCCCACGGCGTCCGCGCACACCTGCGCGAACACCGCTTCGGTCCCCTGCCCCTGCTCGGTGACACTCGCGAGGCACGTTACCATCCCGGTGGGCTCGAGCCGCACGGTGGCGCCATCCTGCGCCGAGATGCGCGCTCCGCCCACACCGTAGAAGGCGGGCGATGGATTGGTGACCTCGATCATCGCCGCAAGGCCGATACCGCGATGGACACCCTTCGCACGCAACCCTTTCTGCTCCTCTCGCAGAGCACGGTAGTCCATCAGTTCGAGGAGCTTCTCAAGGCAGCGGTGGTGGGAGAGCTTCTCGAACTTGATTCCCGACGGGAACGTATACGGATAGGCATCGTCCGGGATGAGATTGCGGCGCCGGAATTCCGCCGGGTCCATGCCGAGCCTTGCCGCCGCGAGATCGACGATGCCCTCGGTGAGCGCGACCGCAATGGGGTGCCCGACGGCGCGGTACTGGCAGGTGACATTCTTGTTGGTGAATACGACGTTCATCTTCGCGCGGTAGGCCTTGTGCGCGTACGGACCGCCCGTGAGGTTCACCACCTGGTTGCCCTCGATGCCGCTCGTCCTCGGGTA
>CAZXAR010000031.1:0-26118 GCA_964638135.1 uncultured Enterobacteriaceae bacterium
GACGTCAACCTGGCGATGGCCTCGCGCGCCGTGATCATCGGCTTCAACACGCGCGCCGACGCCGCCGCGCGGAAGCTGATGGAATCCTCCGGAGTCGATGTCCGTTACTACAATGTCATCTACGACGCGGTCGAGGAAATCAAGGCCGCGCTCTCGGGCATGCTCGCGCCGGAGAAGAAGGAAAGCGTTCTCGGCCTGGTCGAAGTGCGCCAGGTATTCCGGATCTCCAAGGTCGGCACGGTTGCCGGGTGCTATGTGCAGGAGGGGCTGGTTCGCCGCAATGCGCTGGTCAGGGTCCTGCGCGACAACGTGGTGATCCATACCGGCGAGATCGAATCGCTCAAGCGGTTCAAGGACGACGTGCGCGAGGTCAAGGGCGGCTTCGAGTGCGGCATATCGCTCAAGAGCTTCCAGGAACTGAAGGAAGGCGATCAGTTCGAGGTCTTCGAGGTCCTTGAGGTCGCGCGCACGCTGTGACACGAGCACGGCCGCGCAAGGTGGCCGACCTGATCCAGCGGGAGCTGTCCGAAATCCTGCGCCGCGAACTGCGCGACCCTCGGGTCGGGATGATCACGCTCACCGCGGTCGACGTCTCGCCCGACTTTTCGCACGCCAAGGTGCTTTATACCTGCCTCGACCGGGGGCACGCGGAAGAGGCCGCGCGGGGATTGCAACGGGCGGCCGGATTCCTGCGTTCGCAACTTGCACGCAGGATCAAGCTTTACGTGACTCCGGAGCTGCGCTTCGTGTACGACGAGTCGATCGAGCGGGGCGATCGACTGCACCGCCTGATCGACAGCGTGACGCCGAAGTCCTGATGCCGCGCAGAATCGACTCGGTCCTTCTCCTCGACAAGCCGCTCGGGATCACGTCCAACCGGGCGCTGCAGCAGGCAAAACGCCTGCTCGGCGCGGCCAAAGCCGGTCACTCCGGGACACTCGATCCGCTTGCCTCGGGACTGCTGCCGGTGCTCTTCGGAGAGGCGACGAAGTTCTCCCGATTCCTCCTCGATTCGGACAAGACGTACGAGGGCGATGTGCATTTGGGCGTCAGCACTACGAGCGGCGACGCGGAGGGCGAGGTGGTGGACCGTCGCCCGGTTGCGGTGAGCGACACCGCAATCGAGCAGGCGCTGACGCGCTTCCGCGGCGAGTTGATGCAGGTGCCGCCGATGCACTCGGCGCTCAAGCGCGGCGGGAGACCGCTGTACGCGCTGGCACGCGAGGGTACGCTGGTCGCGCGCGAGCCGCGTCCCATCGTGATCCACGCGTTGCAGGTTCTGGGCCGCGAGGGGAACGTGCTCCGGCTTCGCGTGACGTGCAGCAAGGGAACGTACCTGCGCACGCTCGCCGAGGATATCGGCCACGCACTTGGCACGGGGGCGCACCTTGCGGCCTTGCGCCGCACCGGGGCCGGGCCCTTCGCGATCTCGCAGGCGGTCACGCTGGAATCGCTTGCGGCGACGGACGCTGCCGAGCGGGACCGGCTCCTCGTTCCGATGGAGAGGCTGGTCGAAAGTCTGCCGGCCTTGCACCTCGAGCGCGCGCTGGTCGGAAAGTTCCTGAACGGGCAACCGGTCCCGCAAGGTGCCCTCGCCCTGGGTCGCTACCGCGTATACGATCCAGGTGGCGCGCTGCTCGGGGTGGGGGAAACCGGCGCGGCCGGCGTGCTGCGACCGGTGAGGCTGCTCGCGCAGTCTGCGGGATCTTCGCAAGCGGCTGAAATACCGAGAAAATCCTTGTGAATGGCGGGGCATCTCGGATAAAATCCGTCCTTCGCCGTGGAGATTCGAAAGTATGGTCATGCAGGTCGCGCAGAAGGCGCAGGTCGTCAAGCAGTATCAGCGCGCAGCCAACGACACCGGTTCCCCGGAAGTGCAGGTTGCGCTGCTCACCGAACGCATCAACGGCCTTGCCGAGCACTTCAAGGCCCATGTGAAGGATTTCCATTCGCGCCGCGGGCTGCTCAAGCTGGTCAGCCAGCGACGCAAGCTGCTCGACTACCTGAAACGCAAGGATGCCGACAAATACCGCTCGGTGATCGAGCGGCTCGGCCTGCGCAAGTAGCGCTTTTCAGGATGCCGTAGCGGGAAACGCCCATCGAGACGATGGGCGTTTTTTCTTTTCGCCTACCGAAAAAGGATTCACCTTGAGCCCGATCAAGAAGACGTTTGCCTACGGTGCCCACGAGGTCACGCTGGAAACCGGTGAAATCGCGCGCCAGGCGCACGGCGCCGTGACCTGCTCCATGGAGGACACGGTCGTGCTCGCGACCGTGGTCGCGGCGAAATCGCCGCGCGCGGGGCAGGATTTTTTCCCCCTGACCGTCGATTACGTCGAAAAGACCTACGCTGCCGGCAAGATTCCGGGCGGGTTTTTCAAGCGCGAGGGCCGGCCCACCGAGAAGGAGACGCTTACCTGCCGCCTCATCGACCGGCCGATCCGGCCGCTTTTTCCGGACGGGTTCTACAACGAGGTGCAGGTGGTCGCGACCGTGCTCTCGCTCAATCCCGAGGTCGATTCCGACATTCCGGCAATGCTGGCGGTGTCGGCGGCGCTCGCCGTCTCGGGCATCCCCTTCAACGGTCCGATCGGCGCGTGCCGGGTCGGATACGTGAACGGCGAGTACCTGCTCAACCCGACGATGAGCCAGCTCAAGGAGTCGCAGCTCAATCTCGTCGTCGCGGGGACGGCGCAGGGCGTGCTGATGGTCGAATCGGAGGCGCTCGAGCTGGCGGAGGATGCGATGCTGGGCGCCGTGGTGTTCGGCCACCAGCAGATGCAGGCGGCGATCCAGGCGATCGAGCAGCTCACCGAAGTGGCCGGAAGGCCTGCATGGGACTGGCAGGCGCCGGCGAAGGACGAGGGTCTGGGCGCGCGGCTCAAGGAGCTCGCCGAAGCGGACCTCAAGGCGGCATTCGGCCTCAAGCAGAAGAAGGCGCGTTCGGACGCGATCGACGCGATCTGGAAGCGCGTGTTCGAGCAGCTCGGCGTCGGCAAGGACGGCGGCCCGGACGCCAACGTCGTCAAGGATGCATGCTTCGCGCTGGAATCGGCGATCGTGCGCGGCCAGATCCTCGACGGCGAGCCGCGAATCGACGGGCGCGACACGCGCAGCGTGCGCCCGATCGGGATCCGCGTGGGCGTTCTTCCGCGCACGCACGGCTCGGCACTGTTCACGCGCGGCGAGACGCAGGCGCTGGTGACCGTGACGCTCGGCACCGGGCGCGACGAGCAGATCATCGACGCGCTGAGCGGCGAATACCGCGAGCGGTTCATGCTCCACTACAACATGCCGCCGTACGCCACGGGTGAAACGGGCCGCGTGGGTCCGCCGAAGCGTCGCGAGATCGGGCACGGGCGCCTGGCCAAGCGCGCGCTGGTCGGGTTGCTTCCGGCGCCTGCCGATTTCGGCTACTCGATCCGCATCGTTTCGGAGATCACCGAATCGAACGGCTCTTCCTCGATGGCCTCGGTGTGCGGCGGCAGCCTCGCGCTGATGGACGCGGGGGTACCGATCAAGGCCCATGTGGCCGGAATCGCCATGGGCCTGATCAAGGAGGGCAATCGCTTCGCCGTGCTGAGCGACATCCTGGGCGACGAGGATCATCTCGGCGACATGGATTTCAAGGTCGCGGGCACCGAAAAAGGGGTCACGGCGCTGCAGATGGACCTCAAGATCGAGTCGATCAACAAGGAAATCATGCGCGTGGCGCTCGAGCAGGCGCGCGAGGGCCGCCTGCACATCCTCGATCAGATGCGCCGTTCGATCGAGGGTTCGCGCAGCGAGCTGTCGACCTTCGCGCCGCGCATCATCAAGATCAAGATCAATCCGGACAAGATCCGCGACGTCATCGGCAAGGGCGGCGTGGTGATTCGCGGGCTGCAGGAGGAGACCGGGACGACCATCGAGATCGAGGACGACGGCACGGTCAGCATCGCCTGCGTGTCCGCCGAGGGCGGCGAGGCCGCCAAGCGGCGCATCCAGGAACTCACCGCCGACGTCGAGGTCGGCCGGGTGTACGAGGGCACCGTGCTGCGGCTGTTGGACTTCGGCGCCATCGTGCAGGTGCTCCCCGGGCGCGACGGGCTGCTGCATATCTCGCAGATCAGCCACGAGCGCGTCAATGCCGTGTCCGATCACCTCAAGGAAGGCCAGAGCGTGAAGGTGAAGGTGCTCGAGGCGGACGACAAGGGGCGCGTGCGCCTGTCGATGAAGGCGGTCAGCCAGCCCGAGGCCGCAAAACAGCAGGGTTGAGGTTTTTCCGGGGTATTACTTCGCGACCTGCCGCTCGCGCATCTCGTCGAGCGTCTTGCAGTCGATGCACAGCGTTGCAGTCGGGCGCGCTTCGAGGCGCTTCAGGCCGATCTCCACGCCGCAACTCTCGCAGTAGCCGTACTCGTTGGCGTCGATGCGCGCGATCGTTTCGTCGATCTTCTTGATGAGCTTGCGCTCGCGGTCGCGATTGCGCAGCTCGAGGGCCATGTCCGATTCCTGGCTGGCGCGGTCGTTCGGGTCGGCGAACACCGTCGCCTCGTCCTGCATCGTATGGACGGTGCGGTCGATCTCCTCGGAAAGCTCCGCCTTGACGCTCTCGAGGATCTTGCGGAAATGGGTCCGCTGCTTTGCGTTCATGTAGTCCTCGCCCCTCTTCGGGAGGTAGGGCGCAAAGCTCTTTCGGGTCAGTTCCACTGCGCGTTCTCTCGCTTCAGCCGGAAAAATGAAAGGCGCTTTGTAGCAGAAAAGATCCGCCCCCGCAAGCAACTGCGTCGCGCCTGCGAAATGCAGACAGATCCGCGGCTTGCGTTTGCCGCGCGAATGCGCCAAGCGTATCATTACGCCCCTTTCCGGGGTGTAGCGCAGCCTGGTAGCGCGCTTGCTTTGGGAGCAAGATGTCGGGAGTTCAAATCTCCCCACCCCGACCAGGTCCGACCGGCGGCTGCCCGTAGCTCAACCGGATAGAGCACCAGCCTTCTAAGCTGGGGGTTGTGGGTTCGAGTCCCGCCGGGCAGGCCAGAGCCGTGCTTCGACGGTGGCCGTAGCTCAACGGTAGAGTCCCGGATTGTGATTCCGGTTGTTGTGGGTTCGAATCCCATCGGCCACCCCACTTACCGCACGGGCGCAAGCTGTTCGCGCTCGAGCACGAACACGCAGCCCCGGCGCTCGCTGGTCGCCGGCCAGAGGAACGGCAGCCGCGGATAGGCGCGTTCGAGGGCGCGCCGGGCATCGCCCACTTCGCAGACGAGCAGGCCGCGCGGCATGAGGTAGCGTCGAGCCTGCGCGAGGATCGTCCGGACGAAATCCAGTCCATCCGCTCCGGCCGCCAGTGCGTCCGCCGGCTCGCAGCCGTACTCGGGCGGCAAGGCGCGCAGCGTCCGCGCATCCACGTAGGGCGGATTGCTCACGATCAGGTCGTAGCGCCTGCCTGCGAGTGCCTCGAACAGATCCGAGCGCAGCAGCCGGACGCGAACCCCGAGTCGATAACGTTTCACGTTGATTCGCGCAACGTCCAGCGCCCGCGCCGAGCGGTCGGTCGCGTCGACCCGTGCATGCGGGAATGCCTGCGCGAGGAGCACCGCGAGGCACCCCGAGCCGGTGCACAGATCGAGCGCGCGGCGCACCGGCCGCTGCAGCCACGGGCGCAGCCGGTCGCGCAGCAGCTCAGAGATGTAGGAACGCGGCACGATGACGCGGCGATCGACGTGGAAGGTGCGGCCGTCGAGCCATGCCTCCCGCAGCAGATAGGCGAGAGGAATGCGTTCGTGTACGCGGCGCGCCGCCAGCCGCCGAATCCGCGCGGCCTGGCGCCCAGACACTGGCTTGTCGCGATGCAGGTGAATGTCGCCGGGATGAATCCCGAGCACGTGACCGACGAGCCAGGCCGCCTCGTCGCGCGCATTCGCCGTTCCGTGTCCGTAATGCAGGCGCGCGGCGCGGAAACGGCGCGCCGTGTCGCGCAGCAATTCGCCGGCCGTCAAGGGAGGAGTGCGCGGAGCGTGTCGCGGTAGATCCTCGGCAGCTGCTCGAGCGCCGAAAGCTCGATGTGCTCGTTCAGCTTGTGGATGCTTGCGTTGACGGGTCCGAACTCGACCACCTGCGGGCAGATTTCGGCGATGAAACGGCCGTCCGAAGTACCGCCGGTCGTGGAAAGTTGCGGCGTTCGACCGGTATTCGCGAGCACCGTGCGGGACACGATGTCCACCAGTTCGCCGCGCGCCGTGAGGAACGGCTGCGCGCCCAGCGTCCACTGGATCGCATAATCAAGCCCGTGCGCGCGCAGCACGGATTCCAGCCGTTGCTGCAGCGACGCCACCGTGCTCGCGGTGGAAAAGCGGAAATTGAAATCGAGCTGGATCGAGCCCGGGATGACATTCGCCGCGCCGGTACCTGCGTGCAGGTTCGACACCTGCCAGGTCGTGGGTGGGAACTCCGCGTTGCCCTCGTCCCAGCGCACCGCGGCAAGCTCGGCAAGCGCAGGCGCAAGCAGATGGATCGGGTTGCGCGCCAGGTGCGGGTAGGCGACATGTCCCTGAACCCCAAGCACCGTAAGGCGGCCGGAGAGCGAGCCGCGCCGCCCGTTCTTGATCATGTCGCCGAGGACCTCGACCGAGGTCGGCTCGCCCACGATGCAGTAGTCGATCCGTTCGCCGCGCGCCTTGAGGCGCTCGACGACGCGCACCGTGCCGTCGACCGAAGGCCCTTCTTCGTCCGAGGTCAGCAGCATCGCGATGGACCCCGAATGCGCGGGCCGTTCGCGGACGAAATCCTCGACCGCGGCGGCGAACGAGGCGATCGAGGACTTCATGTCCGCGGCGCCGCGCCCGTACAGCCGCGCATCGCGGATCGTAGGAGTGAAGGGATCGGAATGCCACTGCTCCAGCGGGCCGGGCGGCACCACATCCGTGTGTCCCGCGAAGCACACCACGGGCGGGGCGGCGCCACGGCGGGCCCATAGGTTGGCGACTTCGCCGCAGCGCACGCGTTCGCAGGAAAACGCGGCGGCTTCAAGCCGGCGGGCGATCAGATCCTGACAGCCGGCATCCTCCGGGGTGACCGAACGCCGGGCGATGAGTTCCTGCGTGAGTGCAAGCGCGCGCTCCATGTCGACGTGGGTCAAGGAGGCGCACGACCGCCTTGCCGCCAACCGGCCCTCAGGTCGTCATGTCGATCTTGATGTCGCTGAACGAGGCATTGCCGCCGGCGCCGGAAAGGATCCCTTCTTTTTTCTCTGGTTTCTTTTCCGCCGCCGGGGCGGCCTGCGCCTGCCCGGCGGTGATCTGGCCTGCGGTCGCCTGGTTGATCAGCCACAGCATGTTGGTGGCCGAATCGGCGTTTGCCATCGCCTCGTCCTGCGTGATGTCGCCCGCCATGAACAGCTTGAACAACGCCTGTTCGAAGGTCTGCGAGCCAGGCGCCATGCTCTTTTCCATCGCATCCTTGATCTCGTTCACCTCGCCTTTCTCGATCAGCTCGGCGACATGGCGCGTGTTGAGCATGACCTCGATCGCCGGCCTGCGGGTCCCCACCTTCGTGCGCACCAGGCGCTGCGAGATGATGGCTTGCAGGCTGGCCGAAAGGTCGAGCAGCAGGGTCGGGCGATTCTCCAGCGGATAGAAGCTGATGATCCGGTTCAGGGCGTGGTAGCTGTTGTTGGCATGAAGCGTGGCGAGGCACAGGTGGCCGGACTGCGCGTACTGCAGCGCCGAGGTCATGGTCTCGCGGTCGCGGATCTCGCCGATCAGGATGCAGTCCGGCGCCTGGCGCAGCGCGTTGCGGAGCGCCACCTGGAACGCTTTGGTGTCGGTGCCGATTTCGCGCTGGTTGACGATCGATTTCTTGTTCTTGAACACGAATTCGACCGGATCCTCGAGCGTCAGGATATGGCCCGATTTCTGGCCGTTGCGGAAGTCGAGCATCGCCGCGAGCGAAGTCGACTTGCCCGACCCGGTGGCCCCGACCATCAGCACGAGGCCGCGCTTCTGCATGATGATGTCCTTGAGCGAATCGGGCAGGTGGAGCGTGTCGATCGCCGGAATGGTGCCTGGTATGAAGCGCACCACCACGGCCGGTGTGCCCTTCTGCTGGAACGCGCTGATCCGGTAATTGCCGACGCCTTCGTAGGTGTAGCCGGTGTTGAGCTCCATTTCCTCTTCGTAGACGCGAATCTGCTTTTCGGTGAGGATTTCGTAGAGCAGCTGCCTCACCGCATCGGCGTTCATGATGGTCTGATTCACCGGCATCGCGACGCCGTTGATCTTGATGTTGATCGGCGCGCCGACGGTCAGGAAGATGTCGGAGGCGTTCTTTTCCCCCATCAGCTGCAGCAATCGCTTCATCGCGGACATGGGCGACCTCTCGATCGACTCGATGCCGTTAGTTTAGCCCAACGGCGCGCTAGTCTCCGCGCAGCAGTTCGTTGAGGCTGGTCTTGGCGCGCGTCTTTGCGTCCACGCGCTTGACGATCACGGCACAGTACAGGCCGTACTTCCCGTCCGGCGAGGGCAGCGTGCCCGGCACCACGACCGAGCCTGCCGGAACCCGGCCGTATTGGATCTCGCCGCTGGCCCGGTCCAGGATCCGGGTGCTCTGGCCGAGAAAAACGCCCATGGAGAGCACGCTGTTTTCCTCGACCAGGACACCTTCGACGACCTCGGAGCGCGCGCCGATGAAGCAGTTGTCCTCGATGATCACCGGGTTGGCCTGCACGGGCTCGAGCACGCCGCCGATTCCCACGCCACCCGACAGGTGGACATTCTTTCCGATCTGCGCGCACGAGCCGACGGTGGCCCAAGTGTCCACCATCGTGCCCTCGTCGACGTAGGCGCCGATGTTGACGTAGCAGGGCATCAGCACGACGTTTTTCGCGATATAGGTGCCGCGGCGCACCATGGCCGGCGGGACCACCCGAAAACCGCCGGCGGCAAAGGCCGGCGCGTCGTACCCGGCGAATTTCCCCGCGACCTTGTCGAAATAGTGCGTGGAGGCACCTGGCATCAGGCGGTTGTCCTCGATGCGGAAGGACAGCAGAACGGCCATTTTCAGCCACTGGTGCGTGACCCAGCCCGAAGAGGTCTTCTCTGCGACGCGAAGGCGCCCGCCATCCAGCGCGGCAAGGACCTCGTTGACCGCCTCGCGCAACGCCGCCGGGGCAGACGAGGGGCTCAGCCGGGCGCGATTCTCCCAGGCTTCTTCAATGATTCTCTTGGCGCCTTGCATGTCTTTCAGAGTTTCGACGCAAACCTCGCCATGCGGTCGATTGCATCGACGCATTCCGCGAGCGGAGCGACCAGCGCGACGCGGACATGGCCCTTGCCCGGATTTTCGCCATAGGCGTCGCGTGCCAGATAGGTCCCGGGCAGGACCAGAACATTATAGTGACGGTGCAGCAGCCGGGCGAATTCACAATCGTCGATGGGCGTGCGGACCCAGAGGTAGAAGCCGCCCTCCGGAAGGTAGGTTTCGAGCGGCGCCTTCACCATGGGCAGCACCGTCCGGTACTTCTCGGCATACAGCCTGCGGTTTTCACGTACGTGCGCCTCGTCGCGCCAGGCCGCGATCGACGCGTGCTGCACGGCGAGGCTCATCGCCGAACCGTGGTAGGTCCGGTACAGGAGGAAGCTCCTCAGCAGACCGGCGTCCCCGGCAACAAAGCCGGACCGCATGCCCGGTGCGTTCGAGCGCTTGGACAGGCTGGAAAACACGACCAGGCGCCGATAATCCTCGCGGCCGAGCGCGTGAGCGGCCTGGAGCGCCCCCAGCGGCGGGCTCCGCTCGTCGCAGTAGAGCTCCGAATAGCACTCGTCGGCGGCAATCACGAATCCGTAACGGTCCGAAAGTTCGAACAGGCGTTGCCAGTCCTCGAAGCGCAGCACCGTTCCGGTTGGATTGCCTGGCGAGCACACGTACAGGAGCTGCACTTCGCGCCAGACGCTATCCGAGACTGCGTCGAGATCAACGCGATGACCGCGGACCGCCTGCGAATTGAGGAATTCGGGGGTCGCCCCGGCAAGCAGCGCGGCACCCTCGTAGATCTGGTAGAACGGATTGGGGCAGGCGACGCGGGCACGGCCGCCCCGCGGATCGACCACCGCCTGCGCAAAGGCGAACAGCGCCTCCCGGGACCCATTGACCGGCAGGACCTGCGTCGCGGCATCGATCGCCGCCAGGCCATAGCGTTGGGCCAGCCACGCGGCAATCGCCTCGCGCAACGCAGGCAGCCCCACGGTGGCGGGGTACGCGGCGAGCCCCGCGAGCGCACCCGCGAGCGCGGCACGGATGAATCCGGGCGTCGGGTGCTTGGGCTCGCCGATGGAGAGATTGATCGCCGTGCGTGCCGGGTCGGGCGTGGCGCCGGCGACCAGTGCGCGAAGCTTCTCGAAGGGGTAGGGCTGGAGCTTGGCGAGCAGCGGATTCATCCCGCGCCGCCCGTTTCCGGCAGCGAGGCAAGCGCATCGAGCGCGATAGCCGCGGCCGGCCTCCAGCCGCGCTTGCGGTGCTCGGCCACCAGCGTCGTGAAAATTCCGCCGCGCGGACGGAATTTCGCCTGCAGGCGCATATAGCGCGGTCGAGCGGCGCGCACCAGATCGTCGAGCATCCGGTTCGTCACAGCCTCGTGAAAGGCGCCCTCCTCGCGGTACGACCAGATGTAGAGCTTGAGCGACTTGAGCTCGACGCATCTGCGGTCGGGGACATAATCCAGCACCAGCGTCGCGAAATCCGGCTGCCCGGTCAGGGGACACAGGCAGGTGAATTCGGGGATCTCGATATGAATGCGGTAGTCCCGCTGCGACGCAGGATTGCGAAAGGTTTGCAGCCGCTTGCCGGGGCGCGATGGCATCGAAAATGAGGAGCGGGAACCGGAGGACGAAAGCGCGATGATGTTATCATAGCGCGCCATTTTTCCGCGGCGCTTGCGCCGCGCCCAGAGTACCGAATTCCGCAGACGAGCACGCCACTTCCGTGCGCCTTACGCAGATCAAGCTGGCCGGTTTCAAGTCCTTCGTCGATCCGACGACGGTGCGGGTGCCGGGACAGCTCGTGGGTATCGTCGGACCCAATGGCTGCGGCAAATCGAACGTGATCGATGCGGTGCGCTGGGTACTGGGCGAATCGCGCGCCTCGGCACTGCGCGGCGATTCCATGCAGGACGTCATTTTCAACGGCGCCAGCCAGCGCCAGCCGCTCGCCCGCGCCGCAGTCGAGCTGTTCTTCGACAATTCGCTGGGCCGCGCCGCCGGACAATGGTCCCAGTACGCGGAGATCTCCGTGAAACGCGTGCTGCAGCGCGACGGCGAGTCCTCGTACTTCATCAACAACATCCACGTGCGGCGGCGGGACGTGACCGACATGTTCCTCGGAACAGGGCTCGGGCCGCGCGCCTACGCGATCATCGAGCAGGGCATGATTTCGCGGGTGATCGAAGCGAGGCCCGAGGAGCTGCGCGTGTTCCTGGAGGAGGCTGCCGGCGTTTCGCGCTACAAGGAGCGGCGCAAGGAGACCGAAAGCCGCCTCGCCGAGACGCGCGAGAACCTGCTGCGTATCCACGACATCCGGCAGGAACTGGGTGCCCAGATCGAGAAGCTCGAGGCGCAGGCGCGGGTCGCCTCCCAGTACAAGGAATTCCAGGAGAACCTGCACCTCAGGCAGCAGATGCTGTGGTTCGTGCGCCGCCGCGAGGCCGGGGCCGAGCGCGACCGCCATGCGCAGGAGATCGCGCGGATCACGAACGAGATGGAAGGCGACACCGCGCAACTGCGCGAAACCGAGAGCCGGGTCGAGACGGCGCGCGCGGCACACTATCAGGCGGGCGATGTGCTCAACGCGGCGCAGGCGGCGCTCTACGCGGCCAACGCCGAGGTCGCGCGGCACGAATCCGAATTGCGCCACGTCGAGGAGACGCGCCAGCGTCTGGAGAGCCAGGAAACGGAGCGCCGGGCCCAGCTCGCCGCATGGCGCGAGCAGCGGGCGCAATTCACGCAGGGTCTGCACCTTTGGGCATCACGCGCGGGGGGCATGCGCCAGCGGGTTGCCGAGACCCAGCGCCAGCTCGCCGCGGAGGCCGAGCGGGCGCCCGTGGCGGAGCAGGCGCATCGCGCCGCGCAGGAGCGGCTCGACGAGGCACGCAGCCGCCTGGTCCATGCGGAAAGCAGCCAGCAGATCGAAAGCTCGAACCTCTCGCATCTGGAACAGCAGCAGCAGGCGCTTGCGCACCGGCGCGAACGGCTCGAAGCGGAACGGCATTCACTCGCGGAGCCGGACCCGCGGGAACTGGGAGACGCCGAGCGGCGCGTCGCCGAACTCGACGCTTCGCTGAGCGGCAGTCTGGCGGAATTGGAGCTCATGCAGTCGGAAGTCGCCGCGCACGAGACGCGGTGCGCCGCGGCCGCCGAGCGGCTGGCCGAGGCCAGGCGCGAACAAACCGCCGCAGAGGCGCAGCTTGCCACCCTGATCCAGGTGCAGGCGGCCGCCGACGAGAACGTGCCGCTGCAGGATTGGATCGCGCGCAAGGGGCTCGGCGCGGCGCCGCGCCTGTGGCAGAAGATCCGGATCGATCCGGGCTGGGAAATTGCGGTCGAGGCGATCCTGCGGGAGCGGCTGCATGCGCTCGAACTCGACGACGCAGCGGCGCTGGGAGCGCTCGCCGAAGACCGCCCGCCGGTCAAGGCGAGCGCGGTTGCGCCTGGCGCCGAACCGGCCGCCACGTCGCTGTCCGGACACGTCCCGCTCGCCCGCAAGGTCCATGCAACCGATCCCACGATCGGGGGCGCCTTGAGCGACTGGTTCTTCGGCGTGTACGCCGTGGAAGCGGTCCCGGGTGCCGTGGAGCGACACGCTCTGCCGGCCGGTGCGGTGCTGGTGGACCGCCGCGGCGACCAGTACACGCGCAGTACGATCAGCTTTCACGCCCCGGACCCGGCGGATGCCGGCATTCTGGCGCGCCAGGCCGAAATCGAATTTCTTCAGCAGCGCGGCAACGAACTCGCCGCGCGAACCGAGGCGGCGCAAGCTGCCAGGGACGGCGCGGAGGCCGAGGGCGCGGCGCGCCAGACGGCACTCGACGCCGCGCGCTCCGCCATTGGCGATCTGCAGGCAGCCAAGCATGCGGCGGAAATCGAACGGCTCATGCGCACGCAGGCCCTGGAACGTTACCGGGAACGCTGCGCGCAAATCGAGGCCGAAGATGCCGAGATCGCGCGCGAGACCGAGCGCGGCGCGACACGGCTGCAGGAATCCCGCAGTCGGCTCGCGCACCTCGCCGCCGACATCGACGCGGCACGCGAGGCGCTGAACGCGGTGAGGGCGCAGCACGCGGCGGCAGAGGCCGAAGTTGCGGAGCGGCGCCGCGCGCTGCAGCGTGCCGAGCGCGACGCGCAGGACGCGGTTTTTGCCGAGCGGGAGTGCGCGTCCAAGATCGCGGAACTCGACAATTCGGTGCGCATGATCGACCAGCAGATCGGGCGCGCGGAGGAGGAGCTCGCGCGGCTCGACGCGGAACTCTCCACCGATCCCGTGCCCGCCGTGAGGCGGGCGCTCGACGGCGCCGTGGCGGCCCGGATCGAGTGCGAAAAGGCGCTCGCGCGCGCGCGCGACGCGGTCGAGGCGGCGGCCGAGGTGCTGCGCGGTCTCGAGGAACAGCGGCTGCAGATCGAAACCCGGATCGCGCCGTTGCGCGAGCGGCTGGGAGATCTGAAGCTGAAGGAGCAGGCGGCGCAGATCAATCACGACCAGTTCGACACGTTGCTGCGCGAAGCGAACGCGGACGAGGAACGCCTTGCCGCCGAGTCGGCGCGCGCGCCGCGGCCGTCGGCCCTGCAGGGTGAAATCACGCGGATCGCGCAGGCGATCCAGGACCTGGGCGCGGTGAACCTGGCGGCGCTCGAGGAGCTGAGCACCAGCGTGGAGCGCAAGCGGTTCCTCGACATGCAGGCGGCCGATCTCGAGGAAGCGGTGAAAACGCTCGAGGACGCGATCCGGCGCATTGACCGCGAGACGCGCGAGCTGCTGCGCGAGACCTTCGGCACGGTCAACCAGCATTTCGGGGCACTGTTCCCGGTTCTGTTCGGCGGCGGCGAGGCGAGGCTCAGCATGACCGGGGAGGAAATCCTCGATGCCGGGGTGCAGGTCATGGCGCAGCCGCCGGGCAAGCGCAACACGACGATCCACCTGCTCTCGGGAGGGGAAAAAGCGCTCACCGCAATCGCCCTGGTCTTTGCGCTGTTTCAGCTCAATCCGGCGCCGTTCTGCCTGCTGGACGAAGTCGATGCGCCGCTGGACGACGCCAATACCGGGCGCTTCTGCGATCTGGTGCGCAAGATGTCGGCGCAAACGCAGTTCCTGTTCATCAGCCACAACAAGATCACGATGGAGATGGCGGGGCAGCTGATCGGGGTCACCATGCCGGAATCGGGGGTGTCGCGCGTCGTGGCGGTCGACATCGAGGAAGCGCTGCGTCTGCGCGAGGAACTCGCAGCGTAAGGGCGGTGGCGGAACGATTCGGGATGGGCGGCGGACTTCCACCATGAGCGATCTCCAGCTCGGCCTTCTGGTCATCGGTGCAGTCGTGGTCATCGGCGTGTTCGCCTACAACCGGCGCCAGGAGCGTGCTGCCCGTCGCGCCGCCGAACAATCCTTCGGATCGACCCGCGCCGACGTGCTGATGGAACCGCGCGAGGAGCGCATTGAACCGGCGCTTGCGGAGGCGCACCGCGTCGCGGCGCGCCCACCCGCACCGCCGCCCGCCGCGCTCCCGGACCCAAGACTCGACTACATCGTGGAGCTGTCCTTTGCGACCCCGGTGGCGCCGGGCGTGCTGCTCGAACACTGGAGGACGCACGAGCACCGCTACGCGGCGCGCGCCATGCTCGCAGGCGTGGAGGAAAGCGCCGCCTGGCGCAGACTTGCGCCGAAGGACGGCACCCCGATACGGGCGTGCCGCGCCGGCCTCCAGCTCGTCACGCGCGATGGCGCGGTGAGCGAAGCGGACCTGATCGAGTTCCGCGCCGCCGTGGAGACGCTTGCCGCGGCAACCGGCGCAAGCGTGAACGCTCCGGAGCTCAAGCCGAGCGTCGAGGCGGCGCGCGATCTGGACCAGTTCTGCACCGACGCGGACATCCAGGTGGTGTTTCATGTCGCGGCGCCGGCCGAAAGCTCGTTTTCGGGGACCAAGATCCGCGCCGTAGCCGAGGCCTCGGGACTGGCGCTGGACGAGGACGGCCGGTTTTCGCAGCGCAACGATGCGGGCCAGATGCTGTTCGCGCTCGCCGCGCGCGACGGCGCGCGCGTTTTCCAGGCGACCGTCAAGGACTGGGCGCCCACCGGGCTGTCCGTTTCCCTCGATGTCCCGCGTGTTCCGGATCTCCGGCGCACCTTCCACGCCATGGCGGGCTTCGCCACCCAGTTGGCAGCGGTGCTCGGCGGCGCTCTGGTGGACGACAACGGCAATTCGCTCGATGAGCGGGCGGTCGCTGCGATCGGCGCGCAGCTCGACAGCGTGCGGAGCGCGTTCGAGAAAAGAGGAATCGAAACGGGCAGCGCCGAGGCGCTGCGTCTGTTTTCCTGACATGTCCGCGCCGGCGCGGGCACGGCAGCGGGCGGAACAGTTGCGGCGTGAAATCGAACGCCACAACCACCTGTACTACGTTCGCGACCAGCCGGAAATCAGCGACGCGGAGTACGACCGCATGTTCCGCGAGCTGGTCGAGCTGGAGAGGGAGCACCCCGGTCTCGCCACCCCCGATTCCCCCACGCAGCGGGTCGGTGCAAAGCCGTCCGAGGCGTTCGGCGAATTCCGTCACAGGGTGCCGATGACATCGATGGACAATGCCTTCGCCGAAGCGCAGGTGCGCGACTGGGACCGGCGATGCCGCCAGGGCCTCGGCCGCGACCCGGTCGTGTACACGGCGGAGCCCAAGTTCGATGGCTGCTCGGTGAGCCTGCGTTACGAGCGGGGTGTGCTCGTGCGTGCCGGGACCCGCGGCGACGGCGTGAAAGGCGAAGATGTCACGCCCAACGTACGCACCATCCGGACCATTCCGCTGCGGTTGCATGGACGCGGCTGGCCCGGAGTACTCGAAGTGCGCGGCGAGGTGGTGATTCCGAAAAAGGATTTCGAGCGGCTCAATGCCGAGCACGAGCAGCGCGGCGAAAAAGTGTTCGCGAATCCGCGCAATGCCGCCGCCGGCAGTCTGCGCCAGCTCGATCCGCGCATCAGCGCCTCGCGGCCGCTGGCGTTCTTTCCCTGGGGCCTGGGCGAACTATCGCATCCGGTTGCCCAGCGCTATTCGGAGTTCGTCGAGCAGCTGCGCAACGGCGGCTTTCGCGTGAGCGAGTATTTCCGCGTCGCCCGGGGCATCGACGAGTGCATGGAATTCTACCGGGAGATGCTGAACCGGCGCGACGCGCTGCCCTTCGACATCGACGGTGTGGTGTACAAGGTGGACGAATTGGCCGCCCGGGAGCGGCTCGGCTTCACGGCGCGCGCGCCGCGCTGGGCCATTGCGCACAAACTGCCCGCGCGTGAGGAAACCACGGTGGTGGAAGAGATCCTTGCCTCCGTCGGTCGCACCGGGGTGATCACTCCGGTGGCGGTGTTGCGGCCGGTGCAGGTAAGCGGAGTGACGGTCACCCATGCCACACTGCATAACCAGGACGAGGTCGAGCGCAAGGACGTGCGGCCCGGCGACACCGTGATCGTGCGCCGCGCCGGCGACGTGATTCCGGAGGTCGTGCGCGTGGTGCGCGACAGGCGCTTGCCGGGCGCGCGGGCGTGGCGCGTGCCCGCCCGGTGCCCTGCGTGCGGCAGCGAGGTGGTGCGCGTGGAGGGCGAAGTGGCGCACCGCTGCATCGGCGGCCTGTACTGTCCGGCCCAGCGCGTGGGCGCCGTCCTTCACTTTGCCTCGCGCCGCGCGATGGACGTCCAGGGCCTGGGCGACAAGCTGGTCGAGCAGTTGAGCGAGAAGGGCCTGGTGAAGAACGTCGCGGATCTGTATCGCCTCCAGGCCGACGAACTCGCCGGCCTGGACCGCATGGCGGCCAGATCGGCGCGCAACCTCCTCGCGCAGCTGGAACGAAGCAAGGACACGACACTCGCGCGCTTTCTTCATGCGCTCGGCATACCGGGCGTGGGCGAAGCGACGGCCGAACTCCTCGCCAGCCATTTCGGTGCGCTCGAGGCGGTCATGGATGCGGACGCGGAAGCACTGCAGCGCGTGCACGGCGTGGGTCCGCACCTGGCCGCGGACGTTTCGCGCTTTTTCCGCCAGCCGCACAATCGCGCGGTGATCCGAGCGCTGCGAAGCGCCGGGGTGCGCTGGCCCGCAGTCGAGCCACAGGGCGGCGGCGCACGGCCTCTTGCGGGCAAGAGTTTCGTGTTGACCGGCGTACTTTCATCGATGAGCCGGGAAGAGGCGAAATCGGCTCTCAAGTCGCTCGGCGCGCAGGTGAGCGAGAATGTGTCGAGAAAGACCCGCTACGTGGTTGCAGGTGCGGAGCCGGGCAGCAAGCTCGACAAGGCGCGCCAGCTCGGGATCGAGGTGCTCGACGAAGAAGGACTCAAACGGCTTCTTTACGAGGCGAGCGAGAAATGACGCGCAAACTGAAGAAAGCGGTGTTTCCGGTGGCGGGCTTCGGCAGCCGGTTCCTGCCCGCGACCAAGGCGAGTCCCAAGGAGATGCTGCCGATCGTCGACAAGCCGCTCATCCAGTATGCCGTGGAGGAGGCCGCGGCGGCGGGACTGACCGACATGATCTTCGTCACCGGGCGCAACAAGCGCGCGATCGAGGACCATTTCGACAGCGTGCACGAGCTCGAAAGCGAACTCACCGCCAAAGGCAGGCGCGACCTGCTCGACACCGTGCAAAGCGTGCTTCCGCCGGGTTGCCGCTGCATGTACATCCGCCAGTCCGAACCGCTCGGCCTGGGCCACGCCGTGCTGTGCGCCCAGCCGATCGTGGACGACGAACCGTTCGCGGTGCTGCTCGCCGACGACCTGATCGCCGCCGACCCACCGGTCATGCGCCGCATGGCGGAACTTTTTTCGACACACGGATGTTCGTTGCTCGGCGTCGAGGACGTGCCCCGCAGCCAGACCGCGAGCTACGGCATCGTTCGCGCCCACGATGCCGAAGCCGCGGTCACGCCGATCGCCGGAATCGTGGAAAAGCCCGATCCCGCGGCCGCGCCTTCCACGCTCGCCGTGGTCGGGCGCTACGTGTTGACGCCGGCGATCTTCGATCTGCTCGCAAACGCGAAACCCGGACGCGGCGGGGAGATCCAACTCACGGATGCGATCGCGGAACTGCTCAAGCGCGAATCCGTGCTCGCGGTGCGGCTCCACGGACGGCGCTTCGATTGCGGCTCGAAGCTCGGCTACCTCAAGGCGAGCGTCGAACTGGGACTCGAGCATCCGGAGATCGGGGCCGATTTTGCGCGTTACCTGGAGCAGCGCGGGCGTCGATCATGACGCGGCTATACTTCGGGCATGCCCGACCTTGAGAAGGCTTGGAACTTTCTCGAAAACTCGGACCTGATCGCGAGCGCGGAGGACGTCCAGGCGGCGATCGCACGCCTGGCAGCGGACCTGACGGGACGCCTTTCGCGCGTCTATCCGCTGATTCTCATGGTCATGGGCGGTGCCGTCGTGCTTGCCGGGCAGCTGTTGCCACGCCTGCGTTTCCCGATCGACCTGGATTACATCCATGTCTCGCGCTACGGTGCTGCGACACAGGGCGGCGGAATCGAGTGGCGGGTCGCGCCGCCCGAAGGCGTGCGCGGCCGCAACGTGCTGGTGCTGGATGACATCCTCGACGGCGGCCACACGATGCTCGCGATCCGCGAGCGCCTGGTCGCTCTGGGGGCAGCGGGATTTCACTGTGCGGTTCTGGTCGACAAGACTCTGGCGCGCGCGAAACCCATCGCGGCCGACTTCGTAGGGCTCAGAATTCCGGACCGGTTCGTGTTCGGCTGCGGAATGGACGCCAAGGGATACTGGCGCAATCTGCCGGAGATCCGCGCCATGAGGGATTAGATGGCTAGCTTGCAGCGAAAGGTCGCGTTGCCGTGCTGCGCGGAGCGCCGTGCCGCGGCCCGTCTCGGAATCTGAAATGCTGGCGGTCATCGGCGGGAGCGGGCTGTCGCAGCTCGCGAACCTCGAAATCACCCGGCGCAAGGTCGTGCGCACGCCCTATGGCGAACCCTCCGGCCCGCTGACGCTGGGCGCGATCCGCGGCCGGGCGCTCGTTTTTCTCGCGCGCCACGGCCACGGGCATACGATCCCGCCGCACCAGGTCAACTATCGCGCCAACCTGTGGGCGCTGAAGGAGCAAGGAGTCGAGGGCGTGGTCTCGATCGCTTCGGTGGGAGGGATCCGTGGCGATCTGCGGCCGGGAACCCTGGTGCTGCCGGCGCAGATCATCGATTACACATGGGGGCGATGCTCGACGTTTTTCGAAGGGACGGAGACGGCCGTGACGCACGTCGATTTCACCAAGCCGTATTCCGAGGCGCTCAAGGCGCGGATCGCCAGAGCGGCCGAGGCGTGCGGCGAGCCGATCGTGCAGGGCGGGGTGTACGCCGCGACGCAGGGACCGCGGCTCGAGACTGCAGCGGAGATCGACCGCCTGGAACGCGATGGTGCGGACATGGTGGGCATGACCGGAATGCCCGAGGCGGCGCTGGCGCGTGAGCTGGCGCTGGAATATGCCGCGATCGCGGTAGTCGCCAACCATGCGGCCGGACGCGGCACGAGCGCGCAGTCGATTCCACTGCATGAGATCGAGGCGGTGCTGGAAGCCGCCATGCAGCGCGTTCGCGTCGTCATCGAGAAGCTGGTGGAGTCATGAGCGGCCGGGACGGCGCATGATCCGGCCGGTGCTCAAGATGGGCGACCCGCGGCTTCTCGAGCGCGCCCGCCCGGTCGAGCGCTTCGACAGCACGGAACTGAAGGATCTCCTCGCCGACATGCGCGATACGATGCAGCATCTCAATGGCGCCGGGCTGGCGGCGCCGCAGATCGGGATCGGCCTGCGCGTGGTCATCTTCGGCGTGCAGGCGAACCCGCGCTACCCGGAGGCGGAAGAGGTTCCGGACACGGTGCTGATCAATCCGCGAATCGAACCCATTGGGGCCGAGGTCGCGGAGGACTGGGAAGGTTGTCTCTCGGTTCCCGGCATGCGCGGGTGGGTACCGCGCCACGCGCGGGTCCGCTACAGCGGATTCGACGAGCGCGGGAGGCGTTTCGAGCGCACCGTGGGCGGGTTCCATGCGCGCGTGGTACAGCACGAGTGCGACCACCTCGACGGCGTGCTGTACCCCATGCGGATCCGCGATTTCACGCGCTTCGGCTATATCGAGGCGCTGTTTCCGGACGGCGATTTGCCTCCCGAGGAGTAGCGAGCGGCGGGCGCCGCTGCCGCGGTTCCGATCTGCAGCACATCGAGCAGTTCCTGCTCGATCTTGAGCACCGTCTTGGCGTCGGCGAGCGCTTCGCCCGAGATCAGGAATACGTCCTCGGCACGGTCGCCGAGCGTATTGATGCGTGCCGAGTGCAGGTTGATCCGGTGGCCGGCGAGCACCCGGGCCATGGCGTAGAGCAGCCCCGGACGATCGGCGGCGACGATCGAGAGCACGTGATAGGTGCCGCGCTCGTCGGGGCGCAGGTCGACCACCGGCGAGATCGGGTAATAGCGCACCCGGCGCGAGATGCGCCCGCCGCGCGGCGCTTGCAGCGGGGCGCGCGACTCGAGTTCTTCGGCGAGGTCCTTTTCGATCAGGCTGATCAGGTCGCGGTAGTGAACCCCGCGGCCCTGTCCCATCACCAGGAACGTATCGAGCGCGTAGCGATGCCGGGTCGTGTGGATCTTCGCCTCGGCGATGTTGAATCCAGCGCGCTCGAAGTACCCGCAGATGCGCGCGAACAGGGCCTCCCGGTCCGGCGTGTAGATCATCACCTGCAGGCCCTCGCCGATCGGCGCAAGGCGCGCCTTGACCACGGGCCTGGGCGTTTCCACGCGGTAGTGCAGGTTGCGCGTCTGCCATGCGATCTCCTGCGGGTCGTGGCGCAGGAAATAGCTCGTGTCCAGGTGTGCCCACAAACGGTCCTGGACATGCTCGGAAAGCGCGTACAGCCGCAGCAGCCGCGCGGCTTCCGCCTGGCGCTCGGCGACCGCGGTCTCGAGCTGGGGCGCTTCGCCTGCGAGCGCTCGGCGTGCCGCCCGGTACAGATCCTCGAGCAGCTTCGCCTTCCAGGCATTCCAGACTTTCGGGCTGGTGCCGCGCACATCGGCAACGGTAAGCAGGTACAGCGCGGTCAGGCGTCGCTCCGAGCCGATGCGTTGAGCGAACGACCGAACCACGGCGGGATCGTGGACGTCCTGCTTTTGCGCCGCAAGCGACAGCGCAAGATGATGTTCGACCAGAAAGGCGGCGAGGTTCTCGTCTTCGCGCGACAGCCCGTGCCGGCGGCAGAAGCGGCGCGCGTCGCGCATGCCGAGAACGGAATGATCGCCGCCCTGTCCCTTCGAAATGTCGTGATACAGCGCCGCAATGTAGAGCAGCCAGGGGCGCTCGAATCCGCTCATCAGCTGGCTGCAGAGCGGAAACTCATGGGCGAACTCCGGCATCGTGAACCGGCGCAGGTTGCGCAGCACCATCAGGATGTGCTGGTCCACGGTGTAGACGTGAAACAGATCGTGCTGCATCTGGCCGACGACGCGCCCGAATTCCGGCAGATAGCGGCCCAGGATGTCGTACTGATTCATGCGCCGCGTCTCGTGCACGACCCCGTTCGACTGCTGCAGGATGTGCAGGAACAGGAGCCGCGCGATCGGGTCGCGGCGCAGCCGGGCGTCGATTCGTCCGCGGCTGCGCCAGAGCGCGCGCAGGGTCGCCGCCGTCATCCCGCGCAGCTCGCGGTGCTGCTGCATGAGCAGGAACCCTTCCAGGATGGAGCGCGGGTCGCGATCGAACAGCGTCTCGTCACTTGCCTCGAGCAGCTCGCCGCGCACCCGGAAGCGCTCGTTCAGGATGCGCGGCGACCCGCCAGGCCCGGGTGCGAGGAGCGCCTCGAAGTTCTGCATCAGGATCGTGTTCAGCTGCGTGATCGCCTTGGCGGTACGGTAATAGCGCTGCATGAGACGCTCGCCGGCGCGCCGTGCAGCGCTTTCGCGCAGGCCCCATTGCTCGGCGAGCGCATTCTGGTAATCGAACACGATGCGATCCTCGCGGCGACCGGCGAGGTAGTGCAGCCGGATCCGCAGCTCCTGCAAGGTCGCCTCGTGGCGGGCGAGCTGCAGCGCCTCGCTGTGCAGGATCAGCCCTTTGTGCTCGAGGTCGCGCCAGCGGTGGCCGATTCCGCAGGCGCGGGCGACCCAGCGGATGAGCTGCACGTCGCGCAAGCCGCCCGGTGCCTCCTTGAGATTGGGCTCGAGCGAATAGGGCGAGTCCTGATGCTTGGCGTGACGCTGCTCCTGCTCCAGGCGCTTCGATTTCAGGAACGCGATCGGATCGAGCGCGCTTCGCATCGCCTGCTGCATGCGCCGGTAAAGCGCCATGCTGCCGGCGAGATGCCGCGCTTCGAGCAGGGCGGTCTCGATCGTGACGTCGGCGCGCGCGACCTCCAGGCAGGCTTCGACCGTACGCACGCTGTGCCCGGCCTCCAGGCCGATGTCCCAGAGCAGTCCCACCAGCCGCGCGAGCCGCTCGCGCTCCTCGGCCGACGGTTCGCGGGCGAGCAGGATGAGGAGGTCGACGTCGGAGAACGGAAACAGCTCGCCGCGTCCGTAGCCGCCGGTCGCAACCAGTGCGGCGCCCTTCGCGGGCGCCGCCACGCGCCAGATCTCCTTCAGCGTGCGATCGATGAGCCGCGCATGCCCGCGCAGCAACCGCCCGGGCACGCCGTCGCGCGAGAACTGCGCGCGCAGCGTCGCGCGGCCGCCATGCAGCGCAGCCCGCCAGCGCTCGCCGGCCGCGGCAATCCCCTGGGGGACTGCGCTCACGGTCTCAGGATGCAAACGCCGGCGCCGGCGGCGAGCCGGCGGATAGCGTGAGCACCTCGGCGCCGTCCGCGGTGACGAGCACGGTGTGCTCCCATTGGGCCGAAAGGCTGTGGTCCTTGGTCACGATCGTCCAGCCGTCGGCCAGTTCGCGAATCGCCGGCTTGCCGGCGTTGATCATCGGTTCGATCGTGAACGTCATGCCCGGTTCGAGCTTCAATCCGGTGCCCGGCCTGCCGTAGTGCAGCACCTGGGGTTCCTCATGGAACTTGCGCCCGATCCCATGACCGCAGAATTCGCGCACCACCGAGTAGCCGTGCTTTTCCGCGTGCCACTGGATTGCGGCACCGACGTCGCCGAGGTGCGCGCCGGGCTTTGCCTGCACGATGCCGTGCCACATGCACTCGTAGGTAATTTCCACCAGGCGTCGCGCCTGGATGCTCGGCGGCCCGACGAAGAACATCCGGCTGCAGTCGCCGTGAAAGCCGTCCTTGATGACCGTGACGTCGATGTTGAGGATGTCTCCCGCCTTGAGCACCCGGTCGCCAGGCACGCCGTGACAGACCTGGTGGTTGACCGAGGTGCAGATGGACTTCGGAAACGGCTTGTAGCCGGGGGGCGCGTAGTTGAGCGGGGCGGGTGTCGTTCCCTGCACGTTCACCATGTAGGCGTGACACAGGTCGTCGAGCTTTTCGGTCGTGATTCCCGGCCGCACGTGCGAGGAAATGTAGTCGAGGACCTCGCCGGCCAGGCGCCCGGCCACGCGCATCTTCTCGATCTCCTCGCCTGACTTGATCGTTACGGCCATCGCCCTTCGAAAAACCGCGCAGGATAGGGGAATCGCGCCGCCGCAGCAATCGCGGCAAACCGCCGCGCCACGTCTTGATGCCTGATTATGCTAGAATTTCAGGCTGGTTTCGACGAAGACGCAGAAACATTCCCAGAAGCCAAATTTCCCGCCCGGCGGGTAAGGGTGTCCCCAGCGCAGCCGCGGGGATCGTCGGTTTGCCGGTGCGGCAGTGTTCAACCCTCACAGGAGCAGAGCATGTCTGTCACGATGCGCCAGATGCTGGAGGCCGGCGTTCATTTCGGTCACCAGACGCGGTACTGGAATCCGAAGATGGCGCCGTACATCTTCGGCCACCGCAACAAGATCCACATCATCAACCTGGAAAAGACCCTGGCGCTCTACCAGGAAGCGGTCAAGTTCGTGCGCCAGCTCACCGCCAACAAGGGCGCGATCCTGTTCGTCGGCACCAAGCGGCAGGCGCGCGAAATCGTGCGCGAAGAGGCCCTGCGCTGCGCCATGCCGTTCGTCGACCAGCGCTGGCTGGGCGGCATGCTGACCAACTTCAAGACCGTCAAGCAGTCGATCAAGCGGCTCAAGGAAATGGCGCAGATGGCCGAGGACGGCTCGCTCGAGCGCATGTCGAAGAAGGAAGCGCTCGGCATCCAGCGCGAGTTCGACAAGCTGCAGCGCTCGCTGGGCGGAATCAAGGATCTTGCGAGCCCCCCGGACGCATTGTTCGTGATCGACGTCGGCTACCAGAAGGGCGCGATCGCGGAAGCGCGCAAGCTCGGAATTCCGGTGGTCGGCGTGGTGGACACGAATCATTCCCCTGACGGCATCGACTACGTGATACCCGGAAACGACGACTCGAGCCGGGCGATCCGGCTGTATGCGCGGGGGATCGCCGATGCGGTGCTGGAAGGGCGGACCCAGGCCGTCGAGGAAGTGGTGGCCGCCTCGCGCGACGAGTTCGTCGAGGTGGACGAAGAGGGCGAGGGCTGAGGCGCCCGCAACCAGGCAAGGAGCGCAAAGGAATGGCCGAGATCAGTGCAAGCCAGGTGAAGGAGCTGCGCGAATTGACCGGGCTTGGCATGATGGAATGCAAGCACGCCCTCGCGGAAGCGGGCGGCGACATGAAAAAAGCCGAGGAGATCCTGCGGATTCGCAGCGGCGCCAAGGCAAGCAGGGCGGCCGGCCGAGTCGCCGCCGAAGGCGTGATCGGAGCGTGGCTCGCGCCCGAGGCGAAGCTCGGCGCGCTGGTCGAACTGAACTGCGAAACCGATTTTGTCGCCCGGAACGAAGACTTTCGCGCCTTTGCACAGGAGCTTGCCCAGGTGGTCGCCAGGGCCAATCCAGCGCAGGTGCAGATGCTCGCGGGCCTGAGCGTGGGCGGCACGAGCGTCGAGAGCCGTCGCCAGGCGCTGGTGCAGAAGATCGGGGAGAACATCACGATCCGGCGCTTTTGTCGCCTGCAGGCCGAGGCGAGGCTTTCGCTGTACCTGCACGGCACGCGCATCGGGGTCCTGGTCGATGTCGAAGGCGCCGACGAGGTGGGCAAGGACCTGGCGATGCACATCGCTTTCGCCAAGCCGGCGTATCTTGCACGCGGCGAGGTGCCGCAGGACATCGTGGCGCACGAGCGGCAGATTCTCGCCGCCCGCGCCAGGGAAACGGGCAAGCCGGCCGAGATCGCGGCGAAGATGGTGGAAGGCGGGTTGAACAAGTTTCTGGGCGAAGTCACGCTGCTTGGCCAGCCCTTCGTGAAGGACGACAAGCAATCGGTCGAAAAGATGCTCGCGGCGAGGAAGGCGAAAGTTCTCGGCTACCGCTTCCTGGTGGTCGGCGAGGGAATCGAGAAGAAGGCTTCCGATTTCGCCGCCGAAGTGAGCGCGGCGGCCGGCATGGGCCGCTGAGGGCGGGCCGCAGCGAGCTTCGATTGAAGCCCAAGTACTCCCGCATCCTGCTCAAGCTTTCGGGCGAGGCCCTGATGGGCGACGATCCTTACGGCATCAATCGCGCGACGATCGAGGGCATCGTCGCCGAAATCGCGACGGTCGTGCGCCTGGGCGTCGAGATCGGCATCGTGATCGGCGGCGGCAACATTTTCCGCGGCGTGGCTCCCGGAGCGGCGGGGATGGATCGCGCGACCGCGGACTACATGGGCATGCTCGCGACCGTGATGAACGCCCTTGCGCTTCAGGACGCCATGCGCCAGGCCGGCCTGTCCGGGCGGGTCCAGTCGGCGCTCAACATCGAGCAGATCGTCGAGCCGTACATTCGCGGCAAGGCGATCCGCTACCTCGAGGAGGGCAAGATCGTGATCTTCGCCGCCGGCACCGG
>CAZXAR010000032.1:0-26002 GCA_964638135.1 uncultured Enterobacteriaceae bacterium
GGCTCGCGCTCGCCGAGCAGAAAGTGCTGCCCCACATCGATTTCCGCGAGGCCGCACGGCTGGCAATAGGCCGGGCATGGTCGTCCGCGAACACGGAGCAGCAGAACCGGCTGGTCGCGGAGTTCCGCGGCATGCTGGTGCGGATCTATTCGAATGCGATCGACACCTATCGCGGGCAGACGCTGCGCGTGCAGCCCCTGCGAATGGAGCCCGGCGCAACCGAAGTCACGGTGCGCAACCAGTACCTGCGCCCGGGTCAGCCCCCGGTCGCGGTGGATTACGCGATGCGCAGGACCTCCGAGGGGTGGAAGATCTACGACATCACGGTCGAGGGGGTGAGCCTGGTGCTCACCTACCGCTCCGAATTCGACCAGGTGATCCGCCAATCCGGCATCGAAGGACTGATCAAGCGGCTCGCGGACAAAAACGAAAAGCCGCTCCTCAGGAAGACTTCGGGCTGATCTCGGGTATAATCGGCTCCAAGGTTTCTGTTTCGCATCTTCCGGTTAGCGTCTCAGTCGTTTCGCGGTCCAGTCCGGATCGCCGAATCACCCAGCCTTCAATCATCAGCCTGAACCGGTTCCACGAAGGCGAGTCCTTCGCAGGCCGATCCTTCAGGAGAATTGCCATTACCACGTCGTTCGAAACGCTCGGCCTGCGCGCCGAGCTGCTCCGCGCAGTCGCCGAGCAGGGCTACACCGTTCCCACCCCCATCCAGTTGCAGGCGATCCCGGTCGTCCTCGGCGGCCGCGACCTGCTTGGCGCCGCGCAGACCGGCACCGGAAAGACCGCGGGGTTTTCCTTGCCGTTGTTGCAGCGATTGGCGGACCTGCGATCCCAGTCCGGCGTTCGTTCCCTGGTTCTCACGCCGACCCGCGAACTCGCGGCGCAGGTCCAGGAAAGCATCCGCACCTACGGCAAGTACCTGCGCGTGCGCTCGACCGCAGTCTTCGGCGGCGTTGGAATCCATCCGCAGATTGCCGAGCTGAGGCGCGGCGTGGACATTCTCGTCGCGACGCCCGGACGCCTGCTCGACCATGTGCAGCAGCGCACGGTCGACCTGCGAGGCGTGGAGATCCTGGTGCTGGACGAAGCCGACCGCATGCTCGACATGGGCTTCATCCACGACATCCGGCGCATCCTCAGGCTGCTCCCGGCCAAGCGCCAGAACCTGCTTTTCTCGGCCACGTTCTCGGACGAGATCCGCAGGCTTGCCGCGACGTTCCTGCACGATCCCGCGACGGTCGAAGTCGCCCGGCGCAACGCCCCGGTCGAGCGGGTCGCCCAGGTCGCGCACCCGGTGACGCAGGACCGCAAGCGCCATCTGCTTGCGCACCTGGTGAAGACCAACGATTGGCGGCGGGTCCTCGTATTCACGCGCACCAAGCACGGCGCCAACCGGCTTGCCGGCCAGCTCGAGCGCGAAGGCATCGAGGCCGACGCGATCCACGGCAACAAGAGCCAGGGCGCGCGCACGCGCGTACTGAAGCGCTTCAAGGACAACGGGCTGCGCGTGCTGGTGGCGACCGACATCGCGGCAAGAGGCCTTGACATCGACCAGCTGCCGCGCGTCGTCAATTACGACCTGCCGCACGTGGCCGAGGACTACCTTCACCGCATCGGCCGCACCGCCCGGGCAGGCGCCTCCGGCGAGGCCGTGTCGCTGGTCAGCCACGAGGAGCGGCCGCTGCTCGCGGCAATCGAAAGGCTGATGAACCGCAAGGTCGAGCAGCGCTCGGTCTCGGGGTTCGACGCCCCGTTCCGGCGCAGCGCAGCCTAGCGCCCGAAGTCGAACGCGTTGGTCAGGTCGCCGGCATTCGGCCGCACACCCGGCAAGGGTTCCAGGCCGAAGCGCCGCGTGATGAACTTGATGAGCGACGTCGTGTCGTAGGGCGTCTTGTCGACGAATCCTCGCCTGGCGTAAGGCGAGATGACGAGCGCCGGGATCCGCGTGCCCGGGCCCCAGCGATCGCTCCATCCCGGGCCAGAGGGCGGCGGCACGTGGTCCCAGAAGCCGCCGTTCTCGTCGTAGGTCACGATCACCACCATCTTCGGCCATTGCGGGCTCTTGCGCAGGCGCGTGAGCAGCTCGTGCATGTGCTCGTCGCCCGCGGTGATGCTGCCGCAGCACGCATGCTGATTGAACCGGCCCGCCGGCTTGTAGAACGCCACCTGCGGCAACGCGCCTTTATCGATTGCCTCGAGCAGATCGGACAGATCCTTCAGGTGCCGCTCGCGATCGCGCGTTCCCGGCGCGAAGCGCTGATAGTAGTTGAAGGGCTGATGGTGCGGCGCGAAGCTCACGCGCCCGTTGCCGCGTGCATAGATCACCGTCCGAGGCTCTTTCGGATCGCGCCGCCCGTCGGCAAGCGCCTCGCGCCAGCCTTCGGCATACCAAGCCCAGCTGATTCCCTTTGCGGAGAGCGTGTCGCCGAGCGTCCGCGCGCTCTGCGGCGGCAGCGGATGCTGCGCCGGATCCGCAAGGTCGCGGTTGCCGCCGGCTTGCGGCGCAATTCCGCTCGGTTGATACAGGGGCTGCGCCGTGTGAACGGCGAATCCGTCGGGGGTCACGCGCCCGTCATGAACCTCCACCGGCCCCTGAAGCACTGACGCAGGCGAATTGACCTTCTTCTTCAGGCGCCCGGTTTCGTCCAGCCGCGGGCGCATCGCGGCGGGCGCACCGGGAAACACCGGCGTGCAGGCGCAAACGAGCCAATGATGGTTGATGAACGAGCCGCCGAAGGCAGCCTGAAAGAAATGATCGGCGAGCGTGTACTCCTTCGCCCACTGCCACATCTTCATCTTCGAGCCGTCGAAATAGCCCATCACCCAGGCGCCCGCGTTCGACATGGCCACGAACAGGTTGTTCCTGCCGCCGTTGATCTGCTCGCGGTGGCGGTAGAACGCATGGATCGGGTCGGGCAGCATTTCATCCAGGCGCGCGTCGACCGGCGGCGCATCGATCCGGAACGGCCGGTTCGGCAGTTTTTGCGGAAAGCGGGGTTGGACCTTGCCGTGGTCGTACACCGGCGGCAGGTGCGCGAGCGGCCTGCCGTCGTGATCGAGCTGCGTCTTCTGTTCCGCGGTCGCATGGGCGATTCCTTCGGCGCCCGGGAAAAGGCCGTACAGATGATCGAAACTGCGGTTCTCGGCGTAGATCACGACCACGTGCTCGATCTTCGCGAGCCCATCGGCAGCGCGGCGCGCTTCACTTCCTCCCGAAAACAGCAGGAACAATGCGGCGAGCGCGGCTTGCCGGATCAAAGTAGCGGACTTCATGCGAATGTCCCGAAGCGTCGGATCGTTATCATAGCCTCGGCTAAACTAGGACCATGCGCGAACCCCAACCGAAGACAATCCATCTCAAGGACTACGCGCCTCCGCCGTTCCGCATCGAGCGCATCGCGCTCGACGTGGATATCCGCGAGGAAGACGCAATCGTGCAGGCCGAGCTGCACGTGCGGCGCAATCCGGACGCGGCGGACCCGCGCGCCCCGCTCTCACTGGACGGCGAAGAACTCGAACTCGTCTCGGTGGCGCTCGAGGGGACCCTTTTGCGCGCGAACCGGTTTGCCGTCACGGCCGGCCGGCTCACGGTTCCCGGTGTGCCGGACGCGTGCACGCTGCAAACCGTTTCGCGCATCGTGCCGCAGAAAAACACCCAGCTCGAGGGACTCTACCCCACGCGGAGCGGTTTTGCCACGCAGTGCGAGGCCGAAGGATTCCGGCGCATCACCTGGTTTGTCGACCGGCCCGACAACATGGCGCGTTTTCGCACCACGATTCACGCCGACAAGGAGCGATACCCGGTGCTGCTCTCCAACGGCAACCTGGTCGCGGCCGAGGACGAGCCGGGCGGCCGCCATCGGGCGAGCTTCGACGACCCGTTCCCCAAGCCCTCGTACCTTTTCGCGCTCGTTGCGGCGAAGCTCGAACTGCTGCAGGACGAATTCATCGCCATGTCCGGCGCGCGCAAGACGCTCCAGGTCTACGTCGAGCCCGGGCACCTCGACCAGGCCGGCTGGGCGATGGACTGCCTCAAGCGCGCCCTGCGCTGGGACGAGCGGCGCTTCGGGCTCGAACTCGATCTCGAGCAGTACAAGATCGTCGCGGTGGGCGATTTCAATTCGGGCGCGATGGAGAACAAGGGGCTCAACATCTTCAACGCCAAGTACGTGCTGGCGCGGGCCGACGTCGCCACCGACCAGGATTTCCTCAACATCGATCGCGTGGTGGCGCATGAATACTTCCACAACTGGACCGGAAACCGCGTCACCTGCCGCGACTGGTTCCAGCTTTCGCTGAAGGAGGGCCTGACCGTCTTTCGCGACCAGGAGTACGGCTCCGACACCTACTCGCGGGCGGTGACGCGGGTGAGGGAAGTGCGCCTGCTGCGCGCGGCGCAGTTCGCCGAGGACGCCGGGCCGATGGCGCACCCGGTGCGCCCGCAGTCGTACATGGAGATCCGCAACTTCTACACCGCCACCGTGTACGAAAAGGGCGCCGAAGTCGTTCGGATGCAGCACACGCTGCTCGGCGAGGAGAAATTCCAGGCCGGAATGCGCCTGTACTTCCGCCGGCACGACGGCCAGGCGGTGACCTGCGACGACTTCGTGCAGGCGATGCAGGACGCCTCGGGCGTGGATCTCGCGCAGTTCCGCCGCTGGTACGACGTGGCGGGAACGCCGGTACTCGACTGCACCGGCGCGTTCGAGAACGGCACGTTCACGCTGACCGTGAGGCAGTCGATGAACCCGCCCTTCCACATTCCGTTCGCGGTGAAAATCGGCGGCCGGGAAGAACTCCTCTCGCTGCGGCAGACGGAGGAGAAATTCATCTACCCCGGCCTCGCCGAGAAACCGGTCCCTTCGCTGCTGCGCGGCTTTTCCGCGCCGGTGATCGTCCGCTACCCTTATTCCGAAGCCGATCTGCTGCATCTGCTTGCGCACGACGACGACCCGTTCAATCGCTGGGAGGCGGGGCAGCGCCTGGCCGCGGAAATCATTCTGCAGAGGCAGGGCCGGCCTTCGCCCGGATTCGTCGAGGCGATCCGGCAGCTGTTCGCCGATCCCGATCCGGCGTTCGTTGCCGAGGCGCTGGTGCTCCCCTCGGAATCGTATCTTGCGGAGCAGCTCGAAGTCGTCGATCCGGATGCGCTGCACGAGGCGCGCAACGCGCTGCGCCGGGCGTTGGCCGAGGCGCTGAGGGCGGAGCTGCTGTCGGTCTACGGCGCGAACCGCGTTGCGGGTCCCTATTCGCCGGACGCCCGATCGGCCGGAAAGCGCGCGCTGCGAAACGCAGCGCTCGGGTACCTGATGGAGCTGGAAAGCGAGGACGCGATCGCCTTTTGCGGCGAGCAGTTCGCGCAGGCCGACAACATGACCGATGCGTTCGCCGCGCTCTCGTGCCTTGCGAACAGCCGTGCGGGGCAGCGCGAGGGTGCGCTGGATTTCTTCTACCGGAAATGGAAGGACGAGCCTCTGGTGGTCGACAAGTGGTTCGCGGTGCAGTCCACCTCGCGCCTTCCCGACACGCTCGAGCGCGTTCGTTCGCTGCTCGCGCATCCCGCGTTCGATATGAAGGTGCCGAACCGGGTGTATTCGCTGATCCACGGTTTCTCGGCCAACCAGGTGCGCTTCCATGCCGCCGACGGGGCAGGCTACGCGTTCCTCGCCGACCAGGTGCTGGCGCTCGACCGGCTCAACCCGATGGTGGCCGCGCGCATGGCGCGCGGCTTTGACCGCTGGAAGAAGTTCGACCCCGGGCGCCAGGCGCATGCGCGCGCGCAGCTCGAGCGAATCGCGCAGGCCGAAGGGCTGTCGAAGGACGTCGCGGAGATCGTCGGCAGGGCGCTTCAGTGACGTGAGCACGGACAAACAGCCGACAACGATCGGCGCGCTTGCCACGACCACCCGCCTGCTGGTGCGCTCGGGCATCGAGATCGGGCATACGCTCGAGGCGATGCTCGCGGACGGCGATCCGCTGACGGCCGAGGTGCAGCTCGGCGAGAAACTGTTTCTTTCGCGGATCCTCAGCGTCGATCCCGAGGGCAGAACGTTCGTCGTGGCGTGCAGCGCATCGCGCGAAGCGAACTTCGCGCTGCTCACCGCGGCGTCCACGACCTTCACCTGCAATCACCGCGGCGCGCATTACGGCTTCATCGCCGGCGCGCCGCGCGAGGCGGAACAGGGGGGCGCGGTGGCGATCCGGTTCGCCTTTCCGGTGGCGGTGTACGCGCACCAGCGGCGCGAACAGTCCCGGATCGAGGCGCCACCCCGCGTTCCGCTGCGCTGCGAGATCGCCTGGGGGCCGTTGTCGTTCGATGCCGAAGTGGTGGACATCAGCCTCGACGGATTCGGAGCCATCATCTACGACGCGGGCATCTACCTCGCCCCCGGCACGCGGCTGGAGCGGGCGCGCATCATTCACCCGCAGCGCGCGCCGGTCGTGGTGGACCTCGATGTCCGGCACGCCTGCCGCGTGCAGCTGCGCGACGGCACGCCGGCGATCCGCGCCGGCTGCCGTTTTCTCGGCGCGCCGCAGGACCTGAACGATCTCATCCGGCTTTTCGTGACCGACCTCGACGCCGGGCGGTAATCTCGAAGAAGGAATTTCGGACCATGGATCCCACGCTTCAGCTCACCCTTGCAACCGCGGCATTCCTCGCCACGCACTTCGTACCCAGCACGCCGCTCCGCGCAACGCTCGTGAAAGCCTTGGGCGAGCGCGCCTATGTCGGGCTTTATGTGCTGGTTGCGGTTGCGACCCTGGGGTGGATGGTCTACGCCTACGGCAGGACCCCGGTCGAGCCGTTATGGCCGGGTTTGCGGCTGCTCCCGACGATTGCGATGCCGTTCGCGCTTATCCTGGTCATTTGTGGCGTGCTGTCGCGCAACCCGACCGCGCTCGGCCAGGAAAAAGCGCTCAAGGCGCCCGAGCCGGCGCGCGGGATCCTGCGCGTCACGCGCCACCCGGTGATGTGGGGACTCATGCTGTGGGCGGGAGCGCACGTGCTCGCGCGGGGCGATCTGAGGGGGCTCATCTTCTTCGGCGGATTCTTCGTGCTGGCGGCGCTCGGTACGCTGCTCCTCGATGCGCGCAAGGCGCGCCACCTGGCCGAGGACTGGAAGCGCTTTGCCGAGGCCACCTCCAACGTGCCGTTCGTCGCCATCGCGCAGGGACGAAACCGCTTCCAGGGCGGCGAGATCGGGATCGCGAAGCCGGCGATCGCGCTCGCCCTGTACGCCGTGTTCCTGCTGATTCACGCCTGGCTGTTCGGCGCGCAGCCCTATTAGCGCGCCTTGCCGCGGACCCGCTCGCATGCCCACCGGGGTCGGCGCGCCGCTTCAGCGGCCCCACAGCCACGCGGCGCCGCGCACTCCGCTCGAATCGCCGTGCGCGTTCTTGAGAAGGCGCGTGCAAACGTGGTCGGAAAACACGTGGCGTTGCCAGAGTTTCGGCACGCTCGCGTACAGCCGCGAAAGGTTCGACAAGCCGCCGCCGAGCACGATCGCGTCCGGATCGAGGATGTTGATGACGCCGGCGAGGGCGCGCGCAAGGCGTTCCTCGTAGCGCGCGAGCGCCGCCTCGCATTCCGCGTCTCCAGCGGCCGCGCGCGCCGCGATTTCCGCCGGCGCGATGCCCTGGCCCGCGTCGCGCGCCAGCCCCGGCCCCGAAAGATACGTCTCGATGCATCCGCGCCTGCCGCAATAACACTCGGGCAGCGGGAGGTCTTGGCCCACCGGCAGCGGCAGCGGGTTGTGGCCCCATTCGCCCGCGATCGCGTTCTGCCCCGTGAGCACCTTGCCGTGCACCACGATTCCGCCCCCGACGCCGGTGCCGAGGATCACGCCGAAGACGACCTCCGCGCCTTTGCCGGCGCCGTCGGTCGCCTCCGAAAGCGCGAAGCAGTTGGCGTCGTTGGCAAGCCGCACTTCGCGGCCGAGCGCGGCTTCGAGGTCGTTCCCGAGCGGCATGCCGATGAGGCAAGTGGAGTTGGCGTTCTTCACCTTGCCGCTCACGAGCGAAAGCGCACCCGGAATTCCCACGCCCACCGTGGCACGGGCACCCAACTCGCGCTCCGCGGCCGCTACGAGCGTCTGCACCGCGGCGAGCGTCGCCGCGTAATCGCCGTGCGGCGTCGGTACTCGCCTGCGCAGCGCTTCGCGCCCCGATGGATCGAGCACAAGGAGCTCAATCTTGGTTCCGCCCAGGTCGATCCCGATTCTCAAGCGAGCGCCTCCATGCAAGTCCAGACTTGCCGCGGAACAAATTTTGGCGCGAAAACGCGGCAACGGGTGCGAAACGCCGCCGGGCCGGGGCCGGAAATGCGGGAAAATTTGCGCTTCAGGCAAACCGCGGCACGGGAACCAACATGGAATCGTCGATCGGCCCGTACGACTATGTCATCGTGGGAGCAGGGTCGGCCGGCTGCCTGCTCGCCAACCGGCTTTCCGCCGATCCCGCCAACAAGGTGCTGCTGCTCGAAGCGGGCGGCAGGGACGACTGGTTCTGGATCGACATCCCCGTCGGGTATCTCTACACCATCGCCAACCCGCGCACCGACTGGTGCTACAAGACCGAGCCCGATCCGCACCTCGCGGGCCGCTCGATCCATTACGCGCGCGGCCGCGTGCTCGGCGGCTGCTCGGCGATCAACGCGATGATCTACATGCGCGGCCAGAAGGAGGACTACGACCACTGGGCGGCGCTCGGCAACGAAGGCTGGTCGTGGAACGAGGTCCTGCCGTACTTCCTCCGGTTCGAGGACTACCAGCAGGGTGCGGTGGACGGCTACGGCTCCGGCGGCGAACTGCGCATCGAGGACCCGCGGGTGGGGTGGGAAATTCTCGACGCCTGGCGCGAGGCAGCCGAGGAGTGCGGCATCCCTAAGGTGAAGGTGTTCAACCGCGGCGACAACTTCGGCTGCGCGTACTTCCAGATGAACCAGAAGCGCGGCCGCCGCTGGAGCGCGACCAACGCCTTCCTGCGCCCGGCGATGAAGCGGTCCAACCTCACCGTGCTCACCGAGGCGATGGTGACCAAGGTGCGGTTCAGGAAGATGGCCGCTACGGGGATCGAGTTCAGCCATCGGCAGCATGGGACGTGTTTCGCCGAGGCGCGCCGCGAGACGATCCTCGCCGCGGGCTCGATCGGTTCGCCGCAGCTGCTGCAGCTCTCCGGCGTCGGCTCCGTCGAACTGCTCGCGCGGCACAAGATCCCCATTGTGTGCGCGCTGCCGGGAGTCGGCGAGAACCTGCACGACCACCTGCAGATCCGCATGCAGTTCAAGGTGAGGAACGCGCGCACCCTCAACCAGCTCGTGAACAGCTGGTGGGGCAAGGCGGCGATGGGCCTCGAGTACCTCTTTTTTCGCACCGGTCCGCTCACCATGCCGCCCTCGCAGCTCGGCGCGTTCGCGCGCAGCGACCCGGCGCAGCCGACGCCCAACATCGAGTGGCACGTGCAGCCGCTCTCGCTCGACAAGTTCGGCGATCCGCTGCACCCGTTTGCCGCGATCACGCCGAGCGTGTGCAACCTCAGGCCGACCTCGCGCGGCTGGGTGCGGATCAAGTCCCGCGACCCGGAGGTCTACCCGGAGATCAAGCTCAACTACCTCGCGACCGCCGAGGACCGCAGCGTCGCGGTGGAGGGAATGCGCTTCACGCGCCGCATCATGGCCTCCAGCGCGCTTGCGCGCTACGCGCCGGAGGAGTTCCGTCCCGGCCCCGCCGCGCAAAGCGACGAGGAACTCGCGCAGGCCGCGGGCGAACTGGGCACCACCATCTTCCACCCCATCGGCACCTGCAAGATGGGCGCCGATCCGCTCGCGGTGGTGGACGATACGCTGCGCGTGCACGGGGTGGACCGGCTGCGCGTGGTGGACGCCTCGATCATGCCGCGCATCACCTCGGGCAACACCAACGCGCCCGCCTACATGATCGCCGAAAAGGGCGCCGAGATGATCCTCACGGGGCGTTGAGCGACCAGTCGAATTCCTGGTACTTGAGCGCCACGCGCCTCCCGCGGCGGTCGATCGCCTCCACGTCCTCGTCGCGCTCCAGCCGCGCGATTACGAACGCGCGCACGCCGTCGGTGCCGCCGAAATCGGCTTCGTACCAGTCGAAGATCTTCGGCACCAAGAGCGCCGCCCCGCCGTTGGCCAGCCGCACGTGCGCGCGCAGGTGGGCGCGCGCCGCCGCTTCGAGTTCGTCCTCGATCGTTGCCGCGCCGAAGACGGTGAGCGCGGGCGACGACCGGCAGGCCGAGTACATCGCGAAATGAACCCGTTCGTCGAACAGGATCGGCGCGAGCGCCTGGCGGGGGTCGTCCTCGCGCATCGGGCGGCGCGCGCCGCGGCGCGGTGCGGCGTTCATGCGCAGCAAGCCGTGCTCGATGTCATCGAGCGAGAATTCGCGGCCGCCCACGCGGTACTTCGATTCGGAGTAGAAATCGCCCACCGAGCGCACGCTGTCCCCGACTTCGCGTGCGATCACGCCGTGCAGCACGAGCGCGTTGTAGACGTTGAGCCAGAACGGTATCCGCCGCCCAACGCCGAGGGAGGCGCAGTCGAAGGCGGCAAGCGCGCTTGCCGCCGCCTGCAGCGAACCGTACTCCGCGGAATGCCGGAAGGCGCCGTAGTCGAACACGTTGCGGGCGGCATCGAAATGCGCCGCGCGGCAGGCCGCAAGCGCAGCCGCAAGCGAGGCCGGCGGGTCGGCAGGGCGGTTGCCGGCCGTGTCCTCGCGCGCGTTCAGGATCGGCATCGGCCCGGGATTTTAGCGGCGGCCGGAGTGCCTTTCAGGGGATTGAACCCGCGTCGGGCAGCCCCATCTAACGGATTGCTGCGCGCTCGGGTACACTTCGGCGCCCTGGAGGCCCTACTTTCATGAAACGAATCGTACTTTTCCTTGCCACCAACCTCGCGGTGATCGTGCTGCTGTCGGTGATCATCAGCGTGCTCGGACTCGACCAGTGGCTCACCGCCGAAGGTATCAACGTCACCGGCCTGCTCGCGTTCTCGGCCGTGATCGGCTTTACCGGCGCTTTCTTCTCGCTGCTCATCTCCAAGCCGATGGCCAAATGGTCCACCGGCGCGCAGGCGATCGACGGTACCGAGGGCTCCACCCAGTACTGGCTGGTGGAAACGGTGCGCCGGCTCGCCGAACGCGCCAGCATCGGCATGCCGGAAGTGGCGATCTATGAAGGCGAGCCGAACGCCTTTGCGACCGGGGCGTTCCGCAACTCGGCTCTGGTCGCGGTCTCGAGCGGTCTCCTTCAGTCGATGTCGCGCGAAGAGGTCGAGGCGGTGCTCGGCCACGAGATCGGCCACGTCGCCAACGGCGACATGGTCACGCTGACCCTGATCCAGGGCGTCGTGAACACGTTCGTCGTGTTTCTCGCGCGCGTGGTGGCGTTCATCGTGGACAAGGTGGTGTTCAAGACCGAACGCGGGGTCGGTCCCGGGTTCTACATCACCGTGATCGTGTGCCAGATCGTGTTCGGCATCCTGGCCTCGATCATCGTCGCCTGGTTCTCGCGCCGGCGTGAATTCCGCGCCGACGCCGCTTCGGCCGAGCTGCTCGGTTCGCCGCGGCCGATGGTGATGGCCCTGGCGCGCCTGGGCAGCCTGCAGCCCGGCGCCCTGCCGGCGGCCTTCCAATCTTCGGGCATCAACAATGCGCCGGGCTGGATGGCGCTGTTCTCCTCGCACCCGCCGATCGAAGAGCGCATCGCGGCGCTGCAGGGGCGCGCTCCCGGCCAGGTGTGACGCCGGGCGGCTCAGCCGCCGAACATCTTTCTCAGGTTGTCGAAGCCGGCCTGATAGATCCCCTGGATCGTCTTCGTCACGTCGGCCTCGGGCGCCCCGCTCGGGAAGAAATTGGAGGACCATTCGACGGTCGAGGTGCCGTCCTTGTTGTCCTTGACCCGCAGTTCCGCCGTGTAGTTGGCGATGGGCAGGGGGCTGTTCAGGATCGAGTACACGTAAACGCGCTCGGTCTCGCCGACATGCTCGAGCCGCTCGACCACCTCGCCGCCGCCGGCGAGCTTGAGCTTGCGCACCGAGCCCCTGGTTTCGCCGTCCGACTCGCTCTTCTCGATCGCCGGGTGCCACGCCGGCAGCGCGTTGAATCCGCCGATGACGCGCCAGAGCTGGTCGGCGGATACATTGACACTGGTGCTCATGGAAATCTTTGCCATTTCGGTCCCTCCTCGGTTTAATGGCGGCCCCACAGGAGCTGCCGATTCTACGCGCGTCCAATCATTTGCCTCCCGGCGGCCGACCGCACGGCTGGCTTGACCCGTTCCTCGCGTGGTACTTCGTCCTCGTCTGGGGCTCGGGGTTCATCGCCACCAAGGTCGGGCTGCACTATGCAGCGCCGTTCACGTTTCTCTCGCTGCGCTATGCGTTCGGCCTGCTGTGCCTCGCGCCGCTCGTAATTCTGCTGCGGCCGAAATGGCCTGAGACGCCGGCCGAACTCGTTCACGTGCTGGTCGCGGGCCTGCTCATGCACGCGATCCAGTTGGGCGGCAGCCATTACACGCAGTACCTGGGACTTTCAGCCGGCATCACCGCTCTGATCATGGCGGTGCAGCCGCTGCTCACCGCGCTCATTGCGGCCCGCTGGATGAGCGAGCGCTTGAGCCCGGCGCAGTGGACCGGGGTGTTCGCGGGGCTCGCCGGCGTGGCGCTCGTCGTCTGGCACAAGGTCGACGTCCGCGAACTCGCGCCGGGCGGTCTCGCCGCGGCGGCGATCGGGCTCGCCGGGGTCACGCTCGGCACGCTCTATCAGCGCGCCTACTGCCGGCGCATCGACCTGTGGAGCGGCGCGCTCCTGCAATTCGCGGTATCCCTCGCGGTATTGGCGCCGCTTTCCTTCGCCGTGGAGGGGGCGCGCGTCGACTGGACGTGGCAGCTTTTCGCCTCGGTCGCGTTCCTGGTCATTCTCGCTTCGATCTTCGCGGTCAACGCGCTGCACACCCTGATGCGCCACGGCCAGGCGACGCGGGTGACGAGCCTGCTCTACCTCACGCCGATCCTCGTCGTGGTACTGGAGCTATTCATGTTCGACATCGTGCCCTCCGCGCTTTCGCTCATCGGGATCGCGGTCACCTGCGCCGGCGTCGCGCTCGTCGCCTGGCCCCGAAGGCTGGCATGAAGCTCGTCGTCGTCATCCTGCTGACGGTGCTGACGCACACCGGGTTCGTCGGCAGCCGGGTGACGGTGTCGCTCTACGCGATCAGCCAGCAGGCCTCCCCCTTCACCATCGGCGCGCTGCTTGCGCTCTACGCGCTGCTCCCGATGCTGCTCGCGGTCGCCGCCGGGCGCCTGATCGACCGCGTGGGCGTGCTCCGGCCGCTCGCCTGGTCCGGCTCCGCGCTGACGCTCGGACTCGTCCTGCCCTACTCCTGGCCTTCGCTTCCCGCGCTCTTTGTCGCTGCGCCGCTGATCGGCACTGCATTCATGGTGTACCACGTCGCCCTGAATCACGCGGTCGGGGCGATGGGCACGCCCGCCGACCGCACGGTGAATTTCAGCTGGTTCGCGCTCGGCTTCTCGATCGGCGGGTTCTGCGGGCCTCTGCTTGCCGGTTTCGCGATCGATGCCACCAGCCACCGCCTTGCCTTTCTCCTGCTCGCCGCGTTCCCCGCTGCGGGCCTCGTGCTGCTCTACCTGAAGCGCGCGGGGCTGCCGCACGGCCACGGCGCGCGCGCCGAGCCGGGAGAGCGGCGCGTCATGGATCTGCTGCGCGAGCCGCGGCTGCGCGCCGCCTTCATCGCAAGCGGGCTGCTCGCGATGGGCTGGGACCTCTACACCTTCGTCGTCCCGATCTACGGCTCGCGGATCGGGCTCTCGGCTTCCACCATCGGCATCGTCATGGGCTCGTTTGCCGCGGCTACTTTCGCGGTGCGCCTGGTGATGCCGGCACTCGCGCGCCGCGTGCGCGAATGGACGGTGGTGACCGTGGCGCTCGCGATTTCGGGCGTCGCCTATTCGCTCTTTCCCTTCGTGACGCAGGTACCGCTCCTCATGGCGCTTTCGTTCCTGCTCGGCGTCGGGCTGGGCTGCGCGCAGCCCATGATCATGACCCTGCTCTACGTCGCTTCGCCCGCCGGCCGCGAGGGCGAGGTGGTCGGCGTACGCACGACGATGATGAACGCGAGCCACACGCTGCTGCCGCTTGCCTTCGGCGCGCTCGGCGCCGCGCTCGGCATGGGACCGGTCTTCTGGCTGATGTCCGGGTTCCTGCTCACGGGAGCCGTGCTGGCGCGGCGGCGCGATCTGCGCGCACGGTAGAATCGCACCATGCGCCTGCACGGGCTGTCCCAGTTCCTGATCGAGCGCCAGCGCTCCGGACGCATCAACGCCGACCTGCGGCTCCTGATCGAGACGATCGCGCGCGCCTGCAAGGCGATCAGCACGCGGGTCAACAAGGGCGCGCTCGCCGACGGGCTGGGCGCCGCGGGCTCGCACAACGTGCAGGGCGAAGCGCAGAAAAAGCTCGACGTGCTCTCGAACGAGATCCTGCTCGAGGCGAACGAATGGGGCGGCAACCTCGCCGCGCTCGTTTCCGAGGAAATGGAAAATCCCCACCCCATCCCGACACACTACCCGCGCGGGCAGTACCTGCTGCTCTTCGACCCGCTCGACGGCTCCTCCAACATCGACGTCAACATCTCGGTCGGGACGATCTTCTCGGTGCTGCCCTGCCCCCTGATGGCCGACGGCAGGGCGTGCGAGCCGACCGAGCAGGCGTTCCTGCAGCCCGGGCGCAGGCAGATCGCGGCCGGTTTCGCGGTATACGGCCCGACCACCGTGTTCGTGCTTACCGTGGGCGACGGGAGCTACGGCTTCACGCTCGATCGCGAGACCTACACGTTCGTGCTCACGCACCCCGAAATCCGCATCCCGGAGCGAACCACCGAGTTCGCGATCAACGCTTCCAACATGCGGCGCTGGGAGGCGCCGGTGAAGCGCTACATCGACGAATGCCTGGCGGGAAAGGAAGGGCCGCGCGGCAAGGACTTCAACATGCGCTGGGTCGCCTCGATGGTGGCGGACGTGTTCCGCGTGCTCTCGCGCGGCGGCATCTTCATGTATCCGCGCGACGCCAAGAACAGGGAGGGGCGGCTACGCCTGATGTACGAAGCGAACCCGATGTCGTTCATCGTCGAGCAGGCGGGCGGCGCCGCGACCGACGGCCGCAGCCCCATCCTCGACCTGCAGCCCAAGGCGCTGCATCAGCGCGTCGCGGTCGTGCTGGGCTCGAAGGAAGAAGTCGACCGCGTCACTTCGTACCACCAATAGATTCAGGTGGCCGGCCAGAGCCAGCCGAACGCCCCCGCGGTGAGCAGGCCGTACACCAGGCCATCGAACGTCATCTTGAGCGTCGTGCGCCAGGCGCGCTTGTACCAGATCGAGTTCTGCCACAGCGCGAGCGCGTAGCCGACGAACGCAGCGCACCCGGCCAGGCGAAACACCTCCAGGTACTGCGCGCCCGGCCCCAGCGCGCGGCCGGCGATGTAGGCGGAAAAGATGCCGACCACGACGCAGTACACGAACCACTGCGCGAGGCTCGCGCCCATCGCGGGCGGACCGCTCGGCATCACGGTGACGAGCGCGACCGGGCCCTGGGTCATCTTCTGCACGAAGGCGGGATCGCTCATCGCCTTCGGGCCTTCGCCACAGGGCATCATGTAGTCGCCGGGCGGGAGCGAGAACTTGCGCAGCGCCCCCATGACCTCGTCCTCGGCGGGGAGCTTGCGGTGGTCGCCGCGATGGTAGGTCAGCACCATGTGGATGATCGAACTCGCTGCAAACACCAGCACCGCCGCGAGCAGGATCGGAAGCCAGAGCGACGTAATCGGGACCATGGTCACCTCCTCGGGCCGGATTGTACGAGGGAAGCCGGACCGAAGGCGTGCCCTATTCGGTGTATTCCCCCCGCCCCTGCGGATACTGCCGCTCCCAGTTGCGGCCGTCGAACTGCCGGATGTTCAGTTCCTCGACCGTGCCCGGGTCAAGGCAGCGCGCATTGACGCTGAACCCGTCGGGGTGCGAGCGCGGCACGTAGAACGACTTCACCCCGCACACCGAGCAGAACAGGTGTTTCGCGGTGCGGGTGTTGAAGCGGTAGCTCGTCAGCACTTCGCTCCCCGAAACGAGCTTGAACCGGTCCGCCGGAACGATGAGGTGCAGGTAGCCCGACTTGCTGCAAATCGAGCAGTTGCACTCCGAAACTTCCAGCTTCGCCGGCGCGCGCACTTCGAAGCGCACGCGGCCGCAGTGGCAGCCTCCGGTGTGTGTAATCACGTCTTCTCCGGTCTTCTAGCCAGAATCGGCAAACGCGTAACGAGGCTGTAGGAAAAGTACCAAAACGGGGCATTTTGACCACCTGCGAAAACACCCCCAATTTCTCTGATCGCTTCGAACACTGCCGCCGCCGCGCACGAGGATGCGATCTACGAGGAGATCGCGGCTCGGTTGACCATCGATGCTCAATTCAATCGAAGAGGCGCTCATATCGCATCGTAGAGTGTCGATGATCTCGACGGGACTTTTTCTACAGCCCCAACGTTCGACATGAGCGGCAGACTCAAGCGCAGCTTGAGGCTGTCCGCTCGATGGAGGGGTTAGGCCTCGGGTTGGTACGGTCCGGAGACATAGGTAACAGTTTAGTCCGGGGACATGGGTGACAGGTTGAACACACTGAAGGGCACTGCAGGAGGTGCCCGATGCCGTGGAGTCAGACCTCGCCTATGGACCAGAGAACACAATTTATCGCCGATTATCTGCGCGAAGTGCTGAGCGTCACCGAGCTGTGCGAGCTCTATAGCGTGTCGCGCAAGACCGGCTACAAGTTCATCGAGCGCTACCTGCGACAGGGACCCGCGGGTCTTGAGGAACGATCACGAAGGCCGTACCAGTCACCAAACCGAACTGCCGAGGAAATCGTGGCGGCGCTCCTCGAAGCACGGCGTCGTCACCCGAGCTGGGGCGGCAAGAAGCTCCTGACGCTTGTGCATAAGGCGCATCCGCGCTGGGATCTGCCGGGGCGATCGACCGTGTGCGACATCTTGAGCCGCAACGGCATGGTGGCGAAGAAACGTAACCGGCGCCACATTGGCCATCCGGGCAAGCCCTCGAGCTCGATTCTCGCGCCCAACGACCTGTGGAGCGCGGACTTCAAGGGCCAGTTCAAGACGGGGAACGGCCGCTACTGCTTTCCGCTCACCGTGGCCGATGGCTTCAGCCGCTAGCTGCTGGGTTGCCAGGGACTCAATTCAACGGCGGTGCGCGAGGCAAAGCCCGTGTTCACGAGGCTTTTCAGGGAATACGGCTTACCCAGGCGCATTCGCACCGACAATGGAGTGCCCTTTGCCACTAATACGCTGGCGCGGCTCTCTGCGCTCTCGGCCTGGTGGGTGCGTCTTGGGGTGCTGCCCGAGCTGATCGAGCCAGGCAAACCCCAACAGAACGGGCGCCACGAGCGCATGCATCGAACGCTTAAAGACGAAACGACGCGCCCCGCGGCGGCGAGCCTGGCCGCGCAGCAAAGGAAGTTCAACGTCTTTCGCCAGGAGTTCAACGACGAGCGCCCGCACGAGGCGCTCGATCAGCTCACGCCCGCGAGCCTATATCGGCCTTCAAACCGGCAGATGCCGGATAAGCTCCCGCCGCTCGTATATCCCGATCGCTTCGAGGTGCGCTACGTCAGTGCCAATGGCGGTATTCGCTGGCACAGGGGCTGGGTCAACGTTTCCACCGTGTGCATCGGCGAATACGTCGGGCTCGAGGAAATCGACAACGGAATCTGGGACGTGTACTTCGGACCTCTTAAGCTCGGGCGCCTGCACGAGCGTCACATGAAAATCGAAGATGCCTACGGCCGGCTACTGCGTCATGGCGCCTGAGCACCTCCGGCAATTGCGCGCGGATCGACGACTGCGCTACGCTCCGTCGTCGACCCGCGGTGTCGGTGTCAGACCGCGGGTCGGCCAGAAACAGCAAGACATGGAAAAGTGTTACCCATGTCCTCAGACACTTTTGTCACCTATCTCCCCGACCGCTCAGTTCGTGGCAAACAGCTTCGATGTTGTGCCCGTCTGGACCAATGACGAAGGCTGCATAGTAGTTCGCGTGGTAGTGCGGGCGCAGACCAGGCGCACCATTGTCTTTGCCACCGGCCTCCAGAGCCGCGCGATAGAAACTTTCGACTTGCTGGCGATTCTCGGCCACGAACGCCAAGTGAAGATGCGCCGGCTTCTCCTCGGTTTGATACAGGCACAATGAAACCTTACCCTTTGGTTGGCTAAGCTCGACACCGTTCGGCGGCCACTCCGTGACAACAGTTACGCCGAGCGGTTCGAGTGCCTTGAGGAAGAATGCTTTGCTCACTGCATAGTCGCTGACGCCGAACTTGACGTGGTCAAACATGAGTTCCTGAAGTGTGTGGGCCTCGCGGGGCCTACCTGGCCCTGCCCCGGATGGTTGGCAATCATCCTTTCGGGTGATCGGGCGCCGCGAACCACCGCGCGAGAAAACAAAAAGGCCGGAGGTTTGAACCCCCGGCCTTCATGAGAGGCGAAAAGTCGGTTACTTGAGGTGCTTGTTGACGAGCTTCGTCATCTCGAACATCGAGACCTGTGCCTTGCCCCCGAACACCGGCTTGAGCTTGTCGTCGGCGTTGATCATCCGCTTGTTCTTCTTGTCCTGCAGCCCGTTGCGCTTGATGTAGCCCCAGATCTTCTTGGTGACCTCCGTGCGCGGCATCGCATTGGTGCCGATGACCGCACCGAGCATCGCGCTCGGCATCATCGGCTTCATGAATGCTGGATTGGGCTTGCGTTTCTTTGCTGCCTTTTTCGCCTTCTTCTTCGCCATCTGGCTTCTCCTCTGAACGATATGGAATGGACGGATCCGGATATTCCTGCCGCCGTCGAGCAGCGGTGAGCGAAAGATGCCGAATCCCGCGAGGCATGTCAATCGGTTTGCGAGAGAATTTCTCTCTTGACGCCGATGCTGTTGCCGGAGTAGCGCGCGCTCAGACCGGTTCGGCGTCGAGCCAGGCGGCAATTCCCTGCGCATTCAGTTCGACGTCGAGCGCGAACACCTGCAGCACTTCCTGCGCCGTCAGCCGCCAGGCCTGCCGCTCGCGCTCGGCAAGCACGATCGCGGCGACGCCAGCCTTCAGCTTCTCGTGGCGCGCCGTCCCGGCGCCGCGGCACTCCGCGCCGAGTCGGGCGTGCGCGTCGATCAGCCGGTGGAGGTCGGCGGCGAGGCGTTCCAGGTCGCGAAGTTGCCCGAAATGAGTGACATAGAGCGCCTCGGGTCGAAACGACATCAAGCGCTCCACCGAGCGGTGCAGCGCCGGCGGATCGAACTGCGACGGGCTGGTGGTGGGGAAAGAGAATTGCTTTCCGTCCCTGTCCAGCTCCCTGTAGGAGAGCCCGAACGTGTCGCCCGCGAAGAAGTGTCCGCTCACCGAGTCGCGCACCGCGACGTGGTGCCGCGCGTGGCCGGGGGTATCGAGGAAGAGGAACTCGCGCCCGTTCCAGTGCAGGGTGGCGCCGTCGGGGGTCTCGACGACGCGCTCGGCCGGCACCGGAAGCACTTCGCCATAGACGCGCCGGGTCTGCGCCCCGCCGTAGATCGCGACGGTGGCGGCCATCAGGCGGCTCGGATCGATCATGTGGCGCGCACCGCGCGGGTGCACCGTCAGGCGCGCGTTCCTGCAGCGCGCCATCAACTGTCCGGCACCGCCCGCATGGTCCAGGTGCACGTGCGTCAGGATGACGAAATCCACCCGCTCGGGTGGCACGCCCATCGCCTGCAGAGCCGCCAGCACGCGCGGCGCCGCCGGTGCGGTCGCCGTATCCACGATCACGGCGCGCCCGGCCTCGACCACCAGATGCACCGCCGTCTGCAGCTCGCGGTCGTAGACCGCGTCTACCGCGCTGATTCCATGCCCGTACTCAAAGACGCCTTTCACCGGCGGATTATAGAATTCGCGCCATGAGCATCGCCGACCTGCGGCGCGAGTACACCCTGAACGGACTCTCCGAGGCGGCGGCGAGCGGCGATCCGATCGCGCTTTTCGAGCGCTGGTTCCGCGACGCGATCGACAGCAACCTGCCGCTGCCCAACGCAATGACGCTCGCGACGGCAACACCGCGCGGCCTGCCGGATGCGCGCGTCGTGCTGCTGAAGGGAATCGAGGCCGGAAGCTTCGTCTTCTACACCAGTTACCTCAGCCGCAAAGGCAGGGAGCTGGAGCAGAACCCGCTTGCGTGCCTGGTGTTCCTGTGGACCGAGCTCGAGCGCCAGGTGCGGATCGAGGGAAGCGTGGAAAAGGTCGATGCCGCGGCTTCGGACGCCTATTTCGCCACGCGGCCGCTCGGCGCGCGCCTGTCGGCCTGGGCCTCGGCGCAGAGCGAACCGGTCTCCGGGCGCGAGGAACTGGAGCGTGCGCTCGAGGCCGCCGAGGCGCGCTACGGCGAGAATCCGCCGCGCCCGGCGCACTGGGGAGGCTACCGGGTGGTTCCCGCGAGCATCGAATTCTGGCAAGGGCGCGAGAACCGGCTGCACGACCGGCTGCTGTACCGCCGCGCCGACGGCGGATGGAAGATTGAACGCCTCGCTCCCTGAGCCGGTGCTCGCGTTTCTGCGCCGCTCGGGGCTCGCCGCGGATGGCGAGTCGCCGCCGGCGACGGTGCTCGCGGGCGGCGTTTCCTCGGACATCTGGCGCGTGGAGCTGCGAAGCGGACCGGTGTGCGTCAAGCGCGCGCTGCCGCGCCTGCGGGTGGCGCAGCTGTGGGAGGCGCCGGTCGAGCGCAACCGCTACGAGCGGCTGTGGATGGAAACCGCCAACGGCATCGTGCCCGGCGTCGCGCCGCGCGTGCTGGCGGGGGACGATGACGGGCTCTTCGCGATGGAGTTCCTGGGCGGCTTTCCGCTGTGGAAGGAAGAGCTTGCCGCCGGTCGGGCGGATTCTTCGGTCGCGCGCGAGGTGGGCGGGCGCCTCGCCCGGATCCACGCCGCGACGGCACGCAACCCTGCGCTTGCCCGGCAGTTCGCCACGGACGCGAATTTCCACGCCATCCGGCTCGAGCCGTACCTGCTTGCGGCCGCGCGCGTTCATCCATCGCTTGCGCCCGCACTGCAGGGACTCGCGGAACGAACCGCGCGAACGAAACTCGCGCTGGTGCACGGCGACGTAAGTCCGAAGAATATCCTGCTCGGCCCTGCCGGACCGGTGTTTCTCGACGCGGAGTGCGCCTGGTACGGCGACCCCGCGTTCGATCTCGCGTTCTGCCTCAACCACCTGCTGCTCAAGTGCCTGTGGGTGCCCGCCGCGGCGCTGCGCTTTCTGGAGTCGTTCGACGTGCTGGCGAGCGAATACCTGCGCGGCGCCGATTGGGAGACCCCGTCCGGGCTCGAGCGGCGCGCAGCGTCGCTCCTGCCCGGGCTGCTGCTCGCGCGCGTGGACGGAAAATCGCCGGTGGAATACCTGACGCAGGCGGCAGCCAGGGACCGCGTGCGCCGCGCGGCGCAGGCACTGCTCGCCGCGCCCGTCGCAACGCTCGCAGAGGTGCGCGAACGGTGGCAAGAATCGTAGACGTACGCGGTCGCCGCGTCTGGGATTCGCGCGGCCGGCCCACGGTGGAAGCCGAGGTGATGCTCAAGGGCGCCCGCGGGCGCGCCATCGCGCCCGCGGGCGCATCGACCGGCTCCTTCGAGGCACGCGAGCTGCGCGACGGCGGAACTTCGCTCGGTGGAATGGACGTGCGCTCCGCCGTGCACAACATCAACACGCGCATCCGCGACGCGCTGCTCGGCGTCGAGGCGAGAGACCAGGCCGCGGTCGATCGCAGGCTGATCGACCTCGACGGCACGCCGAACAAATCGCGGCTCGGGGGCAACGCCATCACGGCGGTGTCGCTCGCCTGCGCGCATGCCTCGGCGGCTGCTGCGCGCCGCCCGCTGTGGCGGCATCTGGCCGGGGACCGGCGGCTCGCGCTGCCGGTGCCGCAGGTGCAGATCTTCGGCGGCGGCGCGCACGCGCGCGGCCGGGTGGACATCCAGGATTACCTCGTCATCTGCACGGGCGCCGGCAGCTTCGCCGAGAGCCTCGAATGGGTGGCCGAGGTGTACTACGCCGCCGGAGCGCGCCTTGCGAAGAAAAACGCGCTGCAGGGCGTTGCCGACGAAGGCGGCTACTGGCCGGCGTTCGGCTCCAACGAGGAAGGCCTGGCCGAATTGACGGCCGCGATCAGCGACGCCGGATTCGAGCCCGGCGTGGACGTCTCGATCGCGCTCGACGTCGCGGCAACGCAGCTCTACCGCGGCGGGCGCTACCACCTCGCGCTGGAGAACCGCTCGCTCACCTCCGACCAGATGCACGCGATGCTGCTGCGCTGGCTCGACGCCTACCCGATCGTGTCGATCGAGGATCCGTTCGCCGAGACCGACGACCGCGCGATGCACTCGTTCACGCGCGCCGCCGGGCATCGCGTGCAGATCGTGGGAGACGATTTTTTCGCCACCGACGTCGATCGCCTCAATGCCGGCATCGCGCACGCGACCTGCAATGCGGTGCTGCTCAAGCCCAACCAGGTCGGCACGCTCACCGAGACGCTCGCCTGCTGGGAAGCGGCGCGCGCCGCGGGCTACGGCGCGATCGCGTCGGCGCGCTCGGGCGAGACCGAGGACGTCTCGATCGCGCACCTCGCGATCGGCTGGGGCGTACCGCAGCTCAAGGTGGGAAGCTTCTCGCGCTCCGAGCGCATGGCGAAGTGGAACGAGTGCCTGCGCATCGAGGAAGCGCTCGGCGGCGATGCGCTGCCCTACCCGGCGAGGAAGCTCTTCAGGCGAGCGCCGTGAGCCCGGAGGCAGTGAGCCGGTAGCGCCGGTCGCAGCCCGCGGCCGCGGTCTCGGAATGCGTGACCAGGATTCCGGCGGCATCGCGCGACTTCACCTGCGCGCGCAGCAGTTCGAGCACCTGGCGCGCGTTCTCGGGATCGAGGTTGCCGGTCGGCTCGTCGGCAAGGACGAGCCTGGGCTCGCCGACCAGCGCGCGTGCGATCGCGACGCGCTGCAGTTCGCCTCCCGAGAGTTCGCGCGGCATGCTCGATTCGCGTCCTGCCAGGCCGACCGCGGCGATCTGGGTCACGGATTTCGCCGCGGCCGCCTGCCGCGGCACGCCGCGCAGCAGCAGCGGCAGGCCGACGTTCTGCTCGACCGTCAGGTGCGGCAGCACGTGGAACGCCTGGAACACGAATCCGAACTGGTCGCGCCGCAGAAGCGTGGCGGCATCGTCGTCGAGCTGCGTGAGTTCCGCGCCGCCGAACCGGACGCTTCCCGCGTCCACCGGCTCCAGCCCGGCGATCACGTGGAGCAGCGTGGACTTGCCGATTCCCGACTCGCCGATGACGGCGACGTATTCGCCGGATCCGACCTCGAGCGATACCGCGTTGAGCACCGTACGGGGACCAAAGCGCTTGGTGACTCCGGATAACTTGAGCACCGTCAAAGTTTAGCCGCTTCGCCCCGCGCGCCGCCGCGGGGCGCGTTCTGGACACCCGCATAAGCCCTTGTTAGACTGGGGCATTACCACACGGAGGGAAATTCACATGCGCATTTCACTTCGCGCCATTACATTGGCTTCGGCCGTCGCGCTTGCATTCGCCGGCCCGGCGGCCGCCCAGCAGAAGGTCAAGATCGGCTTCATCACCACGCTTTCGGGTCCGCAGGGCGTCATCGGCGAGCACATGAAGAACTCGGTGGAGCTGGCGCTCGATCACCTGGGCCGCAAGATGGGCGGGCTCCCGGTCGAGGTCACCTACGGCGACGACCAGTTCAAGCCCGACGTCGGCGTGCAGGTCGCCCAGGAGATGCTGACCAAGCACCAGGTCGATTTCGTCTCCGGGATCATCTGGTCGAACGTCATGATGGCGGTCTCGCCGACCGTCACCAGCGCGGGCAAGATCATGGTCGGCACCAACGCCGGCCCCAGCCCTCTCGCCGGCGCGCAGTGCAACAAGCTGCATATCAACGTCTCCTGGCAGAACGACCAGACGCCCGAGGCGATGGGCAAGTACATGAGGGACGAGGGCCTCACCGACGTGTACATCATGGCGCCCAATTACCAGGCCGGAAAGGACATGCTCACCGGCTTCAAGCGCTACTTCAAGGGGCGCATCGTCGACGAGGTCTACACCAAGATGGGGCAGACCGACTACCAGGCGGAACTGAGCCAGTTGCGCGCCAAGAAGCCGAAGGCGGTGTTCGTCTTCTACCCCGGCGGCATGGGGATCTCGTTCCTCAGGCAGTACTCCGAGGCCGGCCTGCGCGGCCAGTTCCCGCTCTACTCGGTGTACACAGTGGACGAGATCACCATCCCGGCAGTGAAGCACGCCGCGCTCGGCCAGTGGGAGACGCGCTACTGGAGCCCCGACCTGAAGAACCCGGCGAACCAGAAGTACGTCGCCGACTACCGCAAGAAGTTCGGCAAGTGGCCGGTGTTCTACGGCGCGCAGAGCTACGACGGCATGCTGCTGATCGATTCGGCCGTGCGCGCGGTCAAGGGCAACCTCAAGGACACCGACGCCCTCATCCGGGCGATGCGCAAGGCGGACTTCAATTCCATCCGCGGCAAGTTCACCTTCAACGACAACAACCACCCGATCCAGAATTTCTACCTGCTCAAGGCGGTCGCCGGCCCGGCAGGCCAGGATCCGGTGATGGAGATCCAGAAGGCGGTGTTCACGAACCACAAGGACGCCTATGCCGGGGAGTGCAAGCTGAAGTGGTAGTAAACCGGACGCTGAAAGCGGCGCCGGTTTACTGCTGCGCGATCGAGCCGGCGCACGGTGCCGCTCATCGCGCAGGTTGCATCGCGTAGGGAGCATGGGGCGCGGGTTGACCGCGTCCCTTTTTGTTTCCGCATGGATCCGATCCTCGTCGCCGAGCAGATCCTGAACGGCCTGCAGCTCGGGGTGATGCTTTTCCTGATGGCAGCGGGCCTGACGCTCGTCCTCGGCATCATGAACCTGGTCAACCTCGCGCACGGTTCGCTCTACATGGTGGGCGCCTATCTGGCGACCTATTTCTATCAGGCGACCGGATCGTACGTGCTGGGCGCCGTTCTCGGCCTCGCGGGCGCGCTCGTGGTCGGGATCGTCGTCGAGCTGGTGGCGCTGCGCACGCTCTACGCGCGCGACCACCTTGACCAGGTGCTGGCCACCTTCGGCCTGATCCTGTTCTTCAACGAGCTGGTCGCGATCCTGTGGGGCCGCGCCGCGATTTTTGCCAGCGTGCCGCCGGAGCTCGCCGGACACGTCGAGCTGGTCGCCGGCCTGCGCTACCCGCTCTACCGCCTGGCGGTCATCGCCGTCGGGCTCGCGGTGGCGGGGCTGCTCTGGTACGTGGTCGCGCGCACGCGCCTGGGCATGCTGATCCGCGCGGGCGCTTCGAACCGCACCATGGTCGCGGCGCTCGGGGTCAACATCCGGCTGCTGTACACGCTTGTGTTCGGCTGCGGCGCGGCTCTCGCGGGCCTCGCCGGCCTGATGGCGGGCCCGATCCACGTGGTGCAGCCCGGGATGGGCGAGCTGATCCTGATCGATGTGTTCGTGGTGATCGTGATCGGCGGCATCGGCTCGATCCGCGGCGCGCTCGCCGGCGCGCTGATCGTCGGCATGGTGGACACGCTCGGGCGCGCGTTCCTGAAGCCGTTGCTCGCCACGGTGGCGTCGCCGGTGGTCGCGGACACCGCGGGCCCGGCGCTCGCCTCGATGCTGATCTACCTGCTCATGGCGGTCGTGCTCGCGCTGCGGCCCGAAGGCCTGTTCCCGTCGCGGGGGAGTTGATGAGCCGGAGGGCGATCGTCCTGGCAGTCATCCTGCTGCTGCTTGCGGCGGTGCCGCCGCTCGCGGCGGCATTCAACCAGCCCTTCTATCTCGAACTGGTTCGCCGCGTGATGATCTTCGCCATCGCCGC